>JAYQGD010000664.1:0-1807 GCA_038140415.1 Rhodospirillaceae bacterium | reverse complement strand
CCCTGGCCGTCTGGCTGTTCCTGGTTTGGGGGATGCGCGGAGATCTCGACGTAATTAGTCTTGCCGCTTTCGCCGCCTGGGGACTGGCCATGGTGCGCCTGCGCCGGGCCGAGGCATCGCCGCCGAACGCACACGCCATGGCCGTGGCCGCCGCCGCCGGCTTGGCGATCATCGCCTGGATCGGCGACAGCCTGATCGACAGGGACATGGCCGCCGGGCTGGCTGTCGCCGTTCTCACCTATCTGGTTTGGCAGATTTTTCTTCCCGGCGCGACGGCAGGTTTCGCCCTAATGTGGGGCGGATACATGGGTATCGGCCTGATCACCCTTCGGCTGCTGGAAATATCGGAAAGCCTCGGCGTGGCGCTTATCCTGATAGGATTCGTGTTTTTTGCCGACACGGCAGCGGAAAAACTGCCAAGGCCGCAACGCATCGCCGGTTGGCTACGATCGCCGGTGCTCATTTTCGCCTTGTCTTGCCTGCCGCTGATTTTAGCGGCCATTGCCACTTTTGTCGCGGCCGTCGATGTCCGGTATTAGGTCTCGTGGCCCTCACGCCGAACAATCCGTGGCAAAAAGGGCTGAATTCCTGTACACACATAGGGTGACCAAGAATTCCGGCGCCCAAGCCGGGAGAGGATGTGGAACGTGACCAAAGCGGCCCTGCTTTCGATTTTAGGCGGCGTAATTGTCGCCGCCGCGATCAGCTTGAACTTTGTCCTGGAAGATGCGGAAGAACCCGTAAATCGGCCGCCTGAGCCTGCCCAACAAGCTGCCGCCGAGCCGGCATCCCCGATGGTGCCCAAGCAGGAACTTGAGCTTAAACCGGAGCTTGAGACCAAGCCGACGGCGACCCGCCCCAGCTTTGACGTGGTGCGGATCAACCCCCAAGGTGATGCGGTCATGGCCGGCCGTGCGGCGCCCGGCGCCAAGGTTGAGATCTTCGACGGTCAGAAGAAAATCGGCGAGGTCATAGCCGATCAGCGCGGCGAATGGGTGTTCGTCCCGTCCGCGGCCCTGCCCGCGGGCAGCCGCCAGCTTTCCCTGACCATGACGGGCCCCGACGGCAATGCGATCCCGTCCGAGACCGATGTGGTTCTGGTGGTGCCGGAGAAAGGTAAGGATATTGCCGGCCGGCCGGCCAAAACGCCTGACCAAAATCAGCCGCTGGCGATGAAGGTCCCGTCCCAGGGGGACGGCCCGGTCGAAGTCCTGCAAAAGCCCGGTGATGCACCGTTGGCGGAAGATGCGATCAAGCTGGCCGTGGACGCCGTGGACTATGACGAAAACGGCAAGGTCAATATTTCCGGCAAGGCGCCGCCCAACACCGGCGTGCATCTTTATCTTAACAACGAGTTCGTGGGCCGCGGTATCGCAAATGAGCGCGGCCTCTGGTCGCACACGCCCGACGATCCCGTGAAACCCGGCGGCTATACATTGCGGGCCGACATGGTTGATCGCAAAGGTAAGGTGGCCGCCCGGCTGGAAGTTGTGTTCTCCCGCTCCGTGCCGCTCACCGACGTCAAACCCGGCACCATGGTGGTGGTCGAACCCGGTAACAGCCTGTGGCGGATCGCTCGTAAAACCTACGGTAGCGGCTTCCAGTATACGGTGATCTACAACGCCAATAAGGAACAGATCAAAAACGCGGATATGATCTTCCCGGGCCAAGTATTTACCCTGCCCTCCATCAACTAAATTTCTTAAAAAAACTCCCTGATTTCCAGTGCTTTTCGCAGGAATGCAGGTCCCCATCCGGTGTTGCGATTTCCAAATTCGCCCCCATTTTCTATGGTAAATACCTACTC
>JAYQGD010000663.1:0-1810 GCA_038140415.1 Rhodospirillaceae bacterium | reverse complement strand
GACGCAGTGTGCCGCGTCCGAATATCCGCCGGCTATTGCATGGTCAAAGCACCTACACCGATGACGTCATGCTCAAGCGGATGGTGCATGTGGCGTATCTGCGCTCCCCGTATGCCCACGCGGATATCGTCAGCATCGACACCAGCGAGGCGGCGGCCGCGCCCGGCGTGGTGCTGGTCGCGACGGCCAAGGATGTGGCCGAGATTTGCCAGCCCTGGGTCGGCGTGCTGTCTCATCTCGAAGGGCTGAAATCGGCGGAACAATATCCCATGGCCATGGACCGGGTCCGCTGGCAGGGCGAGATCGTCGCCGCTGTGGTCGCTCAAAGCCGGGCGCAGGCGGAAGATGCGGTCGAAAAGATCGCGGTCGATTTTAAAGAACTCCCGGCCTTCACCGATGTGGAGGCGGCGCTCGAGGACGGGGCTGACCTGATGCACCCCGAACTTGGTGACAATCTCTGCTGGCAGCGGGTCATAGATGAAGGCGAGGTGGACAAGGCCTTTGACGAGGCGGCTGCTGTTGTTGAAGAGACCTATCAATTCGGCCGCCACACCGGTGTGACCATGGAGCCCCGCTCGGTTCTCGCACACTATGATGCCGGCGAGGACATGCTGACCGTCTATCAGTCGACCCAGGGCCCGCACATGGTGCAAGCCCTTTACGCCAAGCACTTCGGGCTGGAGGAGCACCGGGTCCGCATTATCTGCAAGGATGTGGGCGGCGCGTTCGGAGTGAAAGCCCACGCCTACGGCGACGAGTTTTCCACCGTCGCGTTGTCCCTAATGCTCAAGCGGCCGGTGAAGTATACGCCGGACCGGTTGGAGTGCTTCCAGGCCGATATCCACGCAAGGGACTATGTGATTAAGGCCCGGATGGCGGCTGATGCGGAGGGCCATATCACCGCGATGGAGATCGACGGGCTGACCGGGATCGGGCCGTTTTCCATGTATCCCCGGTCCAGCGCCATCGAGACCAACCAGGTGCTGAACCTGACCGGCGGGGTCTACAAGATCGACAGCTACCGGGCCCGATCCCGCATTGTCTTCCAGAACAAGGCGCTGATGTGCCAATACCGGGCGGTCGGTCACCCCATCGCCACCGCCGTGACCGAGGGACTGGTGGATCTGCTCGCGGCCAAGCTGGACATGGACCCGCTGGAGTTCCGGGAAAAGAACGTCAGGCCCGATGACGGCTATCCCTGCAAGTCGGTGACCGGCATGCCGTTTGAAAAATTGTCCCATGAGGCGGCGATCGCCAAGCTGCGCGGCATGATCAGCTATGAAGATTTGCGCAAAGATCAGACGGCGGCGCGGGACAACGGCATTTATCGCGGCATCGGCTTCGGCGCGTTGATCGAAGTGACCAGCCCGAGCCCGATGTTCTACGGCGCCGGCGGCGCGCCGATCTCCGCCCAAGACGGCTGTACCATCCGGCTCGACGCCAAGGGCAATATCATCTGCGCCTCCGGCGTGACCGAGCAGGGGCAGGGCGCGGAAGCCGTTCTGTCCCAGGTCGCGGCATCGGCGGTGGGCGTGACGCCGGATAAGGTGAAGATCATCACCGGCGATACGGAGAACGTTCCCTATGGCGGCGGCACCTGGGGCTCGCGGGGCACCGGCATCGCCGGCGAGGCGGCGGTGAAGGCAGGCCATGCGCTCCGGGAAAACATTCTGGAAGTGGCCGGCGTCATGCTGCAGGCCGATCCGGCCACCCTGGATATCCGGGAAAACAAAATCGTCGATGACGCCGACGGGCGGGAGCGGATGGACCTGGCCGAGATCGGCCGCGTCGCCTATTACCGGGCGGATAC
>JAYQGD010000662.1:0-1813 GCA_038140415.1 Rhodospirillaceae bacterium | reverse complement strand
ACAGCACCGAGGGTAAGAAGTATCTGGATTTCTGCACCGGCATCGCGGTGACCGGTCTCGGCCACGCCCATCCCCATTTGGTGGAGGCGCTGACCGAGCAGGCGAAGAAAGTCTGGCACTTCTCCAACCTGTATCAAATTCCGGGCCAGGAAAAGATGGCCCAGCGGCTGGTGGACAACAGTTTCGCCTCGTCGGTGTTTTTCTGCAATTCCGGCGCCGAGGCCGTCGAATGCGGCCTCAAGATCGTGCGCCGCTATCATGACGAGACCGGCAATCCCGACCGCTACCGGGTGATTACGTGTTCCAACAGCTTCCATGGCCGGACCCTGGCGACCATCTCGGCGGCCAAGCAGGAAAAGCACATGGCCGGCTTTGCGCCCATGCTCGACGGATTCGACCAGGTGCCCTACGGCAACCTGAACGAGATGCGGGCCGCCATCACCGAAGAAACGGCGGCCATTCTGGTGGAACCGGTGCAGGGCGAAGGCGGCATCTATGAAGGCGATCCGGAATACCTGAAACGGCTCAGGGAGACGGCGGACGAATTCGGCATCCTGTTGTTCTTCGACGAGGTTCAAACCGGCATGGGCCGGACCGGCAAGCTGTTCGCCTATGAATGGGCCGGGATCGAGCCTGATGTACTGGCGGCGGCCAAGGGTTTGGGCGGCGGCTTCCCGGTCGGCGCGTGCCTCGCCAACGAAAAAGCCACATCCGCCATGGCGGCCGGCACCCACGGCTCGACCTTCGGCGGCAACCCGCTGGCCATGTCGGCGGCCAATGCCGTTCTTGATGTCATTCTAGAAGATGGATTCCTGGATCACGTCCAGGCCATGTCGGCTCATCTGGAGAAAGGCCTCAAGGCCGCCGTCGCCGCCAATCCGGATAAACTGAGAGAAGTCCGGGGCAAGGGCCTTTTGATGGGTGTGGAATGCAAGGTGACCAACATGGATTTGGTCAAGAAGATGCAGGAAAAAGGCGTGCTGATCGTGCCCGCCGGCAACAATGTTGTCCGCTTCATCCCGCCCCTGATCGTTGAGACCAATCATATTGATGATGCGCTGGCCATTTTCAACGAAGCCTGCGCGGAATTGGACGCCTAGGAGACGATGATGGACGCGCTCAGGCACTTCCTTGATATCGACAAGCTGGACCCGGAAACCCTCCGGGGAATCCTGGATCACGCCGCCCGTTTCAAAAGCGGCGACGAGAACGGCAAGCCGCTCGCCGGCAAGACCCTGGTCCTGATTTTCGAGAAACCGTCGACCCGCACCCGCGTGTCGTTTGAGGTGGGCATGGTGCAGCTCGGCGGACACGTTGTGGTCTTAAGCGAAAATGATTCCCAGCTTGGCCGGGGTGAAACGGTGGCCGACACGGCGCGGGTTCTGTCACGCTATGCCGATGCGCTGATGCTGCGCACCGACGCCCATCAGAAGCTCCTGGACCTGGCCGACTTTGCCACGGTGCCGGTGATCAACGGGCTCACGGATGATTCCCATCCCTGTCAGATCATGGCCGATATCCTGACCTACGAGGAACACCGGGGCGACATCGAAGGCAAAACCGTGGCCTGGGTCGGCGACGGCAATAATGTGGCCGCGTCCTGGCTGCATGCCGCGGTGAAGTTCAATTTCGAATTCCGCATCGCCACCCCGCCGGAACTGAAGCTCAACCAGTCCCGGATCGGCTGGGCGGAAAAAGAAGGCGGCAACGTGAAGGTGCTTGATGACGCGGCGGAAGCCGTCGACGGCGCCGATTGCGTGATCACCGACACCTGGGTGTCCATGGGCGACGATGCCGAGCGGGACCGCCGGCT
>JAYQGD010000661.1:0-1829 GCA_038140415.1 Rhodospirillaceae bacterium | reverse complement strand
GCCTTGATCTTGGCCTTGCGGTCTTCCGGATCGATCAGGACAAAGCCCGTCTCCAGGGATTTTTTGTAATCGGCGAAGTCTTTCACCGAGACCAGTGCGTCGGTGAGGAACCGGTGGCCCTTGGTGTGGCGGTCCGCTTCGAACGCGCCGAATTTCACCGGCACCACGTCGCCGCCGAACAGGCACAGAATACTGTGGATCGGCCTCACCCAGCGCTCCCCATAGTCGGCCCAGCGCATGGATTTCGGCCAGGGCAGCTTTTGCATGGCGTCTTCGATGACGTCCTTCAACAACTCCGCCGTCGCCTGGCCCTTCTTCTCGATCACCGCAAAGTAGAACTCGCCCTTGTCGGTTTCCCGCTTTTCCACCTGATCCAGGGTAAGCCCGATGGAGCCCAGGAACCCCTCCACCGCCTTTTCCGGCGCGTCGGTGCGGGGACCCCGGCGTTCCTCGGAGATATCGGGCGTGCGCTCCGGCAACCCGTCCACCACAAGGGTCAACCGGCGCGGGGTGACATATGAATCACTGCTCTCAAATTCCAGACCGGCCTCTTTCAGCCCGTCGGTGACCAGCCGCTTCAGGTCCGCCGCCGCCTGAGCCTGCATCCGCGCGGGGATTTCCTCGGACAGAATTTCAAGAAGGAGTTCAGGCATTTACGCGCCCTCCCCCTGGCTGGCGATCCACTTCTCGCAGCAGCCTTTGGCGAGAGCCCGGACCCGGGCGATATAGGCCTGACGCTCGGTGACACTAATGACGCCGCGGGCGTCCAGCAGGTTAAACCGGTGCGACGCCTTTATGCACTGGTCATAGGCGGGCAGCGCCAGATCGGCGGCCAGCAGCGCCTCGCACTCTTTCTCCGCGTCCTCGAATTCCCGGGTCAGCATCGCCGTGTTGGCATGCTCAAAGTTATGGGCGGAGAATTCCTGTTCCGCCTGCAGGAACACATCGCCGTATTTCGCGCCCTTCCCATTCCAGTCCAGGTCATAGACGTTCTCCACGCCCTGGATGTACATGGCGAGCCGTTCCAGCCCATAGGTCAGCTCGGCCGCCACCGGCGCGCAGTCGATGCCGCCCACCTGCTGGAAGTAGGTGAACTGGCTGACTTCCATCCCGTCGCACCAGACCTCCCAGCCGAGGCCCCAGGCGCCCAGCGTCGGGCTTTCCCAGTCATCCTCGACAAAGCGGATGTCGTGGTGGTCCTTGTCGATGCCCAGCTCATAGAGGCTGTTGAGATACAGGTCCTGCACGTCCGGCGGGGACGGTTTCAGGATCACCTGGAACTGATAATAGTGCTGCAGCCGGTTGGGGTTCTCGCCGTAGCGCCCGTCGGTGGGCCGCCGGGACGGCTGCACATAGGCCGCGTTCCAGGGCTTGGGCCCGAGCGCACGCAGCGTGGTCGCCGGGTGGAAGGTCCCCGCGCCCATTTCCATGTCATAGGGCTGCAGAATGACGCAGCCGTACTCGGCCCAATAGGCCTGTAATTTCAGGATCAGGGACTGAAAATCCACGCCCGACGCCTGAACTTTTTGGGGTTCGGTCCCCATCGTTCGTTCCAGTGATTTTTATGTGGAATTTGCTGGTGGGTTGATACTTGGACGAGCCCGGAGAATCAAGCGGGTTGGGCCGATTTATCGCGGCCGAAAATTTGATTGCCTTACGCCGCGAGTTGCCAACTTAATAGCCCTTCATGACAGACAAGTTCGATACCGCCAGCGCCCCCTATTTTGAGGGAATCTACGGCATGACTGCCAACCCCACCCGTCAGGTTTTCATGATAGGGCTCGTGTGGCGTGTGGCCCTGGACCTGGGCGGGCGGGACATTGATATTC
>JAYQGD010000660.1:0-1830 GCA_038140415.1 Rhodospirillaceae bacterium | reverse complement strand
GGCGTGTAATCGATCTCGCCCTCAAACTCCTGCTCCCAGACCTCGGCGGGAATTTCCAACAGGACAGGGCCGCCCCGGCCGGTGCGCATGGCATGATAGGCTTGGCGCATCAGACCCGGAATTTCCGAGACATGATGGGCGCGGGCCGCCCACTTGGTCACAGGTCCGAACACATCAACCGAGTCAAACACCGGATGGCGGTATTGGCGGGCCAGGGCCGAACCGCCGGGCAGGATCAGCATGGGTACGTTCTCGGCAAAAGCCTGGGCGACGCCGGCGAAGGCGTTCTCGATGCCGGGGCCCTGCTGGGCGGCGAACACGCCGTTGATCTTGCCCCGCTTGACCCGCGTGTAGCCGTCTGCGATGCCGACGCCGACCCGTTCCTGGCGGCAGAGGATTGGGCGGATGCCGAGCTCCGCGCAGGCTTCGATCACCGGATTGCGCGGGTAGCAGGACAGGAACTCAGTTCCCTCCTGCTTGAGGATTGCGGCGATAACGTCGGCGCCATTCATCATCTGTGTTCCTTAGAGCATGTAAAATTCGAGTTTGGTGGGCAGATTGTCGTTGATCAGGATGATCTTCTTGGCGGCGATCTTCCAGCCGCCGCTCTCTTTCACCAGTTTCATTTGATAGCGGCAAAAGGTCTGTTGTTCCTGCCGCCGCTTCGGATCGAACATATGGGTGACCGCGGAACAGTGGACCGAGGCTTCACTGTCGCTCGCGTCCTCCACCAGGATATTCGAGATCGTATGGACGGTGCGCGGGATCACCAGCGATGCTGCCGACTTGCCGGAGCGAATGCGCTGGATGCGTTCCGCCAGCCGGGTCTTGGAGGTGAGGTAAATGAGCGAGATTTCCCCGTGGGGGTCATTAGTAGGCTCGTACTCGCTTTTCCAGGACGGCACCCAGTATTCGGTTTGCTCCGTATAGAGCGCCAGCCATTCATCCCAGCGTTGTTCGTCCAGGAGCATTCCCTCCCGGACCAACAGTTTGGTGATCTCCGCCGTTACGCCTGATGCACTCATTGAGCGGCCACCTGCCGGCCGCCGGCGCTATCCTGATCCTTGGCCAGGCACTGCATCAGCCGGTCCCGCCATTCCCGCAACGGTCCGTGCAGAATGGTCTCATCGCCCAGGCCTAAGGGCCCGACGATGGACAGTTCCGGGCTCATGCCCAATTCTTTGGCTTCCGGGATGGGCTCCTTATTCACATCCTGCATACCCCGCAGATAGCCCTGATTGAAGTCGATCATGCCGGCCCGCTGGCCGTCCTGCATATCTTCGAAGATGGACGTATCGTCCGGGGTGGCCAAGCCGCTCGGATTAAAGAATTCCTCGTATTGGCGGATACGCACTTCGCGAGCCTCGGCCGATTCCCCTTTGGGGGCAATGCAGAGGGTGGTGATGTCGGTACGGTTGGCGCTGACCGCCCGGTTGATGCGGATTTGCAGGGAGGCGTTCTCCAGAAGTTGCATGTTGGGGAAGAACATGGCGTTCCGCGTATACAGCATCCACTTGTATTGGGTTTCGCCGACCCGGCTTTCGACCTTGTCCCGGTCGATATAGAGGGGCCGCGCCTCCACCTTGTCGCCGCCGCCGAACATCAGATTGTGACCGTTCTTGAAGCACATGGAACCTCGGGTCACGCCGCTTTCCGTCCGGTTGCGGTAGGGGGAATCTGTAACATCGTCATTGGACGAGCGATTGTTCAAAATCTGCACGAAGGTCGAGTGGGTCGGCATGAAGTGATAGAGATCGGCCGAGTTCTCGATCTGCATCTTCCAATTGCCGTTATAGGTATAGTTGACCGTGCCGGGGATCATCTCGATGC
>JAYQGD010000659.1:0-1833 GCA_038140415.1 Rhodospirillaceae bacterium | reverse complement strand
CCGCTTTGACCGCCGAGATTGCGCGAACCCGGCCAACGGGTAGGATTGCCGGATGAACGAGACGCCACCCGCCTTTCAGATCAGACTGCCCGACGCCCCGGCCCTCATTACGGGCCCGCGCGGTGCGGTGTGGCTGAGCGCCGACGGGGAGATCGAGGAGATCGATCTGAAGGAGGCCGCTCGCCGGGCCGGCGCCACCGCGCCTATTCTGTGCCACGCCAAATCCGCCGCCGCGCACCTGAAGATCGGCGCCTTCCCGGCCTATGATCTACTAGAGCTGTTTGCCTTCGTGCGGCCTGCGCAGTTCTGCCTGCCGACCATCCGGGGGCTCGCCGACGTCCTCGACCTCCCCCGCCCTCAAACCCAAGAAGACGAGGCCCTGTGCCTGATTGACGTGGCCCGCGCGCTGTTGTCGGAACTGCCCCGCGCGCATGCCTCTGTCGCGCCGCTGGCCTGGTCGTTGGCGCAGGCCCGCTGGCCCTGGGGCGTCGCTGTGCTCGCTGCGCTTGAACAGGGCGATCCGGCGCGCAAGGCGACCAACCCGCTGGAAGGTTTCCGGGTCTGGACCCGGCTCAAGGAATGGGAGGATACAGCGCCGGTGCCACAGCCGGGCCACGAGCCGGTCTCTCCCGCCGAGTCCGAAGAACGGCTGGCCACATTGCTTGCCGGCGGCTCGGAAGACCGGCCGGAGCAAATGGAATATGCCCGGCTCGCCAGTCATCCGTTTCAGCCGACGGAGACACCGGGCGAACCGCAGGCGTTGCTGGCCGAGGCCGGCACGGGCATCGGCAAGACGCTCGGCTATATCGCGCCAGCCAGCGTCTGGGCGGAGAAAAACGAGGGCCCGGTCTGGATATCCACCTTCACCCGCAATCTGCAACGGCAGCTGGATGGGGAATTGGACAAGCTCTACCCGGACCCGGCGGAAAAGGCGCTGAAGGCCGTGGTCCGCAAAGGCCGAGAGAATTATTTGTGTCTGTTGAACCTGGAGGAAGCCGTCGGCCAAAGCCAGGGGCTGGACCTGATCGCGCTCGGTCTTACCGCGCGCTGGGTCATGGCGACCCGGGACGGCGACATGATCGGCGGTGATTTCCCGGCGTGGCTGGCGGACTTACTCGGCCGCCGGCGGACCATTGATCTGACCGACACGCGGGGTGAATGCATCTACGCCGCCTGCTCCCATTACGGCAAATGCTTCATCGAGAAATCCGTCCGCCGGGCGCGCCGCGCCAAGATCGTCGTCGCCAACCACGCGCTGGTGATGATCCAGGCGGCGCTGGGCGGAGATGATCCGCACAGGCCGACCCGCTATGTCTTCGACGAGGGACACCATCTGTTCGAAGCCGCGGATAGCGCCTTCTCAGCTCACCTCACCGGGGGCGAGGCCGCCGAACTGCGGCGCTGGATATTGGGGGCGGAAGGCCGGCGCACGTCGCGAGCCCGCGGGCTCAAGTCCCGGCTCGACGAACTGATCGCCGATGACGAGAAGGCTACGGAGGACCTGGACGAAATCCTCTCCGCCGCCCGGCTGCTGCCCGGTCAGGGCTGGAACACGCGCCTGTCGGACGGCGCGCCCCACGGGGCGGTGGAAACTTTCCTGGCCGGCGTGCGCCGGCAAGTCTATGCGCGGGACGCCAATGCCCAGTCGCCCTATGGATTGGAGACGGATGCACGGCCGGTGATCGAAGGCCTGGAAGACGTGGCGATCGAGCTCAGTGCATCGCTGACAAAGCTGTTGAAGCCGGCGGCCAGCCTGATCAAGTCGCTGCTGAAACGCCTGGACGATGAGGCGGAGGATTTGGACAGCTCCACCCGCCAGCGGATTGAAGCTGT
>JAYQGD010000658.1:0-1834 GCA_038140415.1 Rhodospirillaceae bacterium | reverse complement strand
AGCATGTGGCCGTGATCGCGATAACTGGTGATGATGGTGTCTTGGGGTTCGGACGCGGCCATCATGCCGACGACGACGGCTTCCTGCCCGATATAGAGGTGGCAAAATCCTTGGATGAGACCCATGCCGTAGAGCTGGCCGGCTTTTTCCTCGAACCGGCGGATGAGGAGCATCTCCTTGAAGTAATGGAGCATTTCCTCCTTGTTGGATTTGGGTTTTGCGGGTGATTTTCGCGCCGAAGATTTTTTCTTTATGGTCGACTTGGCCATGACTCCCCTGACACCGGATTTTACCGGAAAATAAAAGGCCCTGTTTCCTACCGAAATTGCTGATTTTCGGCATTTTCGGCAAATATCGTGTGCCCAAAGTCATTGTAATGCAACAAGAATTTTATAGTTATATCGATTATGGTTAATCACGCTATTGGACGCGGAATTTTATTAACTACAAACGTACGCAAACGTAATTTAAAACCGAAATTTTGCGCCGCAAATTGGCTTTAGCGGGTGCAAAATTACCCGCGAATTGCAGATTTATGTCTGGCGTGTCTTCGTCCACTCCGATAACTGTGGGACCAGCCATCGGGAGAAGGATAACAGGCGATGAGAACACTTTACGGACGGAACACCTCCATCAATGTGCAGAAGGCGGTGTGGGCGCTGAAAGAAGCCGGCTTGGAGTTTGAATGGGTGGACCGGGACGGCGTCTTCGGCACCGTCAACGCGCCGGACTACGAAAAGATCAATCCGCAGGTGATTGTTCCGACGTTGGACGAAGACGGCATGCTGATCCGACAATCCAACACCATCGTCCGGTATGTCGCCTATAAGTATGCGCGGGATTTTCTCTGGCCCAAGAATGATGCAGATTTTGTCGAGGCCAATCGCTGGATGGACTGGCAAATCTCCGACACCCACAAGAACATGGTGGCTGCTTTTTGGGGACTGATCCGCACACCTAAGGATCAGCAGGACCCGGACGCCATCGCCGGCGGTCTGGCCGGATTCAATAAGGATATGACCTTATTAAACAATCACTTAGCGGATCGGCCGTATGTTATCGGCGACACGTTTTCCATGGGGGATATACCGCCTGGTGCGCTCACCCACCGGTATCTCAACCTGCCGGCGGAACGGCCGTCTCTGACCCACTTGGAGGCCTACTATGAACGGCTCATGGAACGGCCGGTCTACGCGGAATTTGTGGCGGTTCCTTTGGCGTAAAATGATAGTCATGCGCGGACCGGGCGGCTTTGCCGACCGTGATCCGCGTACCCACGTTTTTATTAAAATGGGTCCACGGGTCACGCCTGCGGCGGCCCGTGGATGACTAATGAAATTTAGGTCCGCGCATGACTAAGATAAAGACTGCGTCACGCCTCGAAATCGACGACCGTCCATTTCTCCATGGCGACCTTGAGCAGCTCCACCACCTTCTGGTGCTCCGGATGGGGGCCGTAAGCCGCCAGGGCTTCCTTGCTTTCCAGGGTGACCACCGCGCCGTGGGTGACTCCGGGGGCCCGGTCGGTAAAGTTAACCCCGGTTTTGCAGTCCAGCACGCCCGGCACCTTGTCCTTAACGGCGGCAACGGCGTCCATGGCGGCTTTGACGTCGGCCTCCGACGCGTCGTCTTTGGCTTCGAACAGTACGATATGTGTAATCGGCATGGGTATTCCCTCCCCTGATCTCTAGTGACAAACCTAATGCCATAAGATACCGGCGGTGACCGGGTTTCAAACCCAAATCGACGTGTTGTGCGGCTTATTTTGCCGAAAAATGGGGGGAGCGAGGCGGACCGGACATTCTGTCCGAAATTCCCTAAGCGGGCGACCCAA
>JAYQGD010000657.1:0-1841 GCA_038140415.1 Rhodospirillaceae bacterium | reverse complement strand
GCCCGGCATTAGGATGCTCTCCCCTTCAAGCCCCATAGGGCCATGCCCATCGAACCGCTCGCCCGAGTGGCGGATGGAATCGACAACCGGTCCCTCGAAATCGATTTTCTCCAGCAGATCCGCGCTGACCTGGAGAGGATTGTCCAACTCCGCCGCTTCGCTAGGGTTTAGCTGATCCAGCGGTTTCGCTAGAAATTCTGGGCTGGATAAGACCGTGCCCAGGTTCCGAAGTGCTGCAGCAAACTCCGCCGTATCCACGTCGGTCCGTTTCAATTCCAGCTCTTCAGCGATGGCTCGGGCGACTTCGGCTACACGACTGGACCGTTCCGACGCATCCCGGTCCCGCTTGTCGACGATGGCAGCTAATGTGTTTACCATCTGGCGAAGCCTCTGTTCGCTTCGCATCTGTTCCTTTGAATATTCCGTGATGTCGTCCATGATCATCAGGATGCCCGGCGGGTGGTCCCGGTCGCCACGTAACGGAATATGGTCGGACTTGATTACCTGTAGTTCGCCATCTTCCAGCTCGAAACGTTCAATGTACTGTTTGCGGGTGCGCTGCACTGAATTTTCCATGCCGGCCTCTTCCGCGTCGGCGAACTCCTTAAGCAGGTCTTTATTGATTTCGGCATAGAACTTGGCCTTGATGGGGCCCATGACCCCGGCCATGGTCTTACCCAGCATTTCAGACTGCTCCACACCGGCCGCCTTGGCCGCCGGTTCGTTGGCAAATGTATAGGTTGTAGTGCCGTCAACCGCGATGATATGGGTTGGCTGGCTGTTGGTAATAACTCGCATGAATTTGGAAATATTCTCAAACCGCTCGGACGAAATGCGGAATTTCTCCGCCGCCGCCGCCGCGCGCAAGGACGTGCCGTGACGCCAGACGGCGATCATGGCGATAGTTACGCCGACGATGATCAGCACAAACACGATCAAGATGTTACGGAGCCGGGATTCATTGGCGGCCAGGGCTTCCGCCGTGGCGATCTTTCGGACCAGCACCCAGGGCACGTCGGCGACGGCCCGGGAAATGACCAGAACCTCTTCGCCGGCATAATCGCGTTTGATGGAGAAGCCGCCCGGCTTCTCGACCGCGAAGGCGGCGGCCAGATCAGCTGTGGAAACGTCCATGGAGCGCTTGAGTGCCGCCGTGCCGTCCTTCAGCGGGGTCAGGTAGTCCACCGTGTTTTCTGTTTTACGCACCAGGAAGGTTTCCGACTGCTTGGTGGTGTCACCCGGCTGTCTCAGCAAATTAAACAGCTCTTCGTCTACCACTCGGACACCCATGGCGGCGCCGATGCCCTTGGCGCTGGTGTCACCCTGCACACCGAAGATCGGCAGAGCAAAGCCGATGGTGGGTTTGTTAGTGGCGCCCATATACATGTCGATAATCGCCGGCTCACCGTCCAGCGATTTGGCGAGCGCGGTACGAAGCTGGCTGTTCAGGGGCGGCATTTGCGGGGTGATCACGATCGGCCGGCCTTCCGCGTCGATCAGCGCCATGCCCGCCACGCCGGCGGCTTCCACGTTGGAGTTGGTTACTTCCGCCGCGACCGGCGGGACAAACCCGCTGCGATCCGCGATGGCGACCAGCAGATTGCGGAGATAGCCAAGCTGCGCCTGACCGTCGGTCACTTCACCCTTGTCGCCGGACGCCTGCTGAAGCTCGGTCATATAGAGCTGCAAGGAGGCGTTCTCCGTCAGCTCAGCGATGGTGTCGAAGTTCATCTGAATCCATCCGTTGACGGCGGCGACCCGGCTGTCGGCGACGATGCCCATCCGGATCTGCCATTCATTGAGCACCCGGGCGCGTTCGTTCTCGACGAAGCGGAATGAGA
>JAYQGD010000656.1:616-1844 GCA_038140415.1 Rhodospirillaceae bacterium | reverse complement strand
TCACCAGCGAGATATCCTCGGGACGGCCCTGCAACACATAGCCGCCACTGGCACCACGCCGGGTGGTCAGAAGGTTGCCGGCCTGCAGATGCTTGGCCACCTTGGCGACCGTCGGCTGCGCCAGACCGGTCAGCGCGGCCAGCTGCGCTGTCGCCAGCACCTCGCCGCGCCGGTGCGCAAGCGCGCCCAGAACGACGATGGCGTAGTCGGTCATGCGGTTCAGCCGAAGCAAGTCCGTCTCCTGTCATCGCATCCCTCATATGCACCTGTTCAGAGCAAGAATTGCGAATGATTATCATAATCAAGACCAAATTGGTCCTGTATGGGTAGACGTAGGCTCAACTTAGAATGAATGCAAGGTAAGAAAGGGGGAATTTTGTGTCTGGGCGGCTTTGTCGCACCGCGTGGACCACCGATCCGAAAGGCAGTGGCTCAGTTGCAGGCCTCACGGCGCAGCGTGTAGCGCCCCTCATCCAGACCATCGAACAGCTCGTCGATATCGGGATGACCGACCGGCCCGTTCTCGCTGTCGGATACGAGGTTCTGCTGGCTCACATAGGCCGTGTAGTAGCTGTCGGCATTTTCCGCCAGCAGGTGGTAGAAGGGCTGATCCCGGTGCGGACGCACCTCGGCCGGGATCGACTCATACCATTCCTCGGTATTGTCGAATTCCGGATCGACGTCGATGATCACCCCCCGAAACGGATAGTGGCGGTGACGGACGATCGCGCCGATGCTGAATTTTGCGTTTCTGTGCTCCATGAAGACCATGCCGGCACGGCCGGGAAGGCTGGCGTGCCAGCTTCCAGCCGGCGGCTAGAAGCGTTCCTTGACCTTCATGACCTGACGGCCACGATACATGCCTGTCTTCAGGTCGATATGATGTGGGCGGTGAAGCTCACCGGTTGTCTTGTCCTCGACATAGGCATCACTTTTCAGGGCGTCGTGGGCGCGGCGCATATTGCGCTTCGAGCGCGTGATCTTGGACTTTGGAACGGCCATCGTTCTGTTCTCTCATCTAGACTGGAATTTCCGGAACCAGCAAGTTGCGGCCGCCCGGGGGCGCGCTGCAAAACCAGAGCCGGATTTCTAGGCGAAAGCCCGGCCACTGTCAACCAAAAGGCACCGCGTGGCCACGCACCCCGCGTCGGCGCATCCACCCCGCCACGCGCCCACCGCGGGATCCACCGGGATCCACCGGGATCCACCGGGATCCACCGGTATATAC
>JAYQGD010000656.1:0-606 GCA_038140415.1 Rhodospirillaceae bacterium | reverse complement strand
AACAAAAAGGCACCGGACGTCCATCCGGCCGCGCCGGACCGCCTGCCCGGGGCAAATATGGCGGGATCCACCGGCTGCTGTTTTCACATTTCCGTGAGGATGTAAGAATTAATTTAGAAATTAACTTTTTATTTACCTTGTCTTTCTAGCCTGACGACGTGGCCGCACGCCGCACGCACCCGTTGCCAGGAGATTGACCATGACTGCTTTCCACGACCCGATCAACGCCCCCGCCGCCATGACCGCATCGGCGTCCCCATTTCCGGCCTCGCCGTTTGGGACCAGCCATTTTTGGACCAACCCGCTTCCTGAGCTCCGTGGATGGATCACAATTCTTCTTTTCCTGGCGGCGATACTGGCCAACAGCGCCGAACCGGCCAAAGCCGATATCGAGGTTGCCCACGCCATCAACCACCATGCCGAGGCGCCGGTCGAGGCGGGGATCGACGCCGCAAAGACCGGACGCATTCGTGACGCCATCACCATTCTGACGCCCCATGCCAATAACGGTCATGCCATGGCGAATTATATACTCGGGCTGATCTATGTTCGTGACCATGGGGCGTTGACCTCACGCCCGGCATTATCGCACCGGCATTTTTCCCG
>JAYQGD010000655.1:0-1847 GCA_038140415.1 Rhodospirillaceae bacterium | reverse complement strand
AATCAGGTGTGGGCGGACATTCAAAGCCAATTTATTGGCCTTGGCGCCTCGGCCTCCAGCGTTAATGCCCCCGGCAACGAGGTATTCGATTCCCTGGATGTGGTCGGGGAACGGGGCCGCCGCGACGTACGGCTGAAAGATTTCAAAGAGCAAGTCCACACCCTGGAACGCGACATCAACGCCAAACTACCCCCGGTCGAAGCCGCGCGGCTTCAGGACCGGCTCAAGAAAATATACGCCTCCATGGACTAGATGGTGGGCGAGGCCGATGCGATCTTCCAATTCTTCACGAACAACAACCGGGATGCTGCCGGCCAGCGCATGGCCACCATGGACCGGAAATACGGCGTGGTGACCGAGAACGTCGCCGCCGCCACGCGCTATGTGCACGACCGTCAGGACGAACAGTTCAAAGCGCAATTGGTGCGGGCCGAGAACCTGCGGCGGTTCGAGTATTTGATCGGCGGTCTGATCGTGATGATCGTGCTATTTGTCACCGTCTATGGCCATCGCATCGCCAAGGAAATGCGCCGCCACGAGGAAGAACGGGAGCGGCACACCCTGGAGCTGGAACTCAAGGAGCAGGAGCGCGCCGCCACCGAAGCCAAGTTCGTGAAGGTCGTGGATGACGCGCTCGACGCCATCCTGACCTTCAGCGAGGACGGGCTCATTCAATCCGCCAACCGGGCCGCCGCCATGATGTTCGGCTATACGGCCGAGCAGCTCGAATCGCGACACATCAGTGTTCTGGTGCCCGATGCGAAAGACGCCGAACACGCCATGAGCGTAATGACGGGAACTCGCGAGGGCGGCCGGGACGATGAAGGTTCCCGCCTGGAAGTCGAAGGCGTGCGCAGCAACCGGGAACGGTTCCCGCTCAGCCTCGGCGTCTCGGAACTCACTGATGAAGAGCCGAAAACCTACGTCGCCATTTTGCGGGACCGGACGGAAACCAAAGAAGTGGAGCGGATGAAAAGCGAGTTTGTCTCCACCGTCAGTCACGAACTTCGGACGCCGATCACGGCGATCCAAGGCTCTCTTAAGCTGATCAACGCCGGCGTTATCCCGGATGCCGACAAACAAAAAGACATGCTGACGATTGCCGAGAGCAACACCGACCGGCTGCTGACCCTGGTCAACGATTTGCTCGACTTCGAGAAGCTGCAGGCCGGCCGGATGGAGTTCAACTTCACCAACATTGATCTGGTCAGTCTTGTCGAGGCTTCCATCGAAACCAACAAGCCTTACGCCGAAAAGTTCGGGGTGAAGCTGAACTTCCAGGCCCGGGACAACACCGCGTCGCCGGTGATGGACGATGAAACCCGTCTGGCGCAGGTGATCGCCAACCTGATTTCCAATGCCGCCAAGTTCTCGCCGGAAGGGGAAGAGGTCAACATCAGCATCGACCGCACCGAGAACGGTGTCAGTGTCCGCGTGCAGGACAAGGGCCCCGGCATTCCCGAAGACTTCCGTAAGCAGCTATTTGATCGCTTTACCCAGGTGGATTCGTCCGCCGCCAAGAAATCACCCGGCACCGGGCTTGGTCTGGCGATCTGCAAGCACATTATCGACGGCCATAATGGCATCATTGATGTGGAAAGCGAGGAAGGGAACGGCTCGGTCTTCTACTTTGTCCTGCCCGACAACGTACCGCCGCCGCAGCCGCCGGCCAACGACACCAAGGCGGCTTAGTCGGCTTTTCGACCGCAGCTACGGTGTGAGCAGCAGCTTGCCGGACGTCCGGCGGGCCTCCATGTCGGCCTGGGCCTGCGCCGCTTCTTCCAGCGGATAAGTCTGGCCGATCTTGATCTTCAGCTTGCCCGCCTGCCACAGATCAAACATTTCGG
>JAYQGD010000654.1:0-1847 GCA_038140415.1 Rhodospirillaceae bacterium | reverse complement strand
GGACAGAGCGACCATAGGCACGTCCAGCCACCGGCCATCACCCTTCATGGAGATTGCGAAATCGAAGCCGTTCAGTTCGGGCAACTCTATATCGCTGACGATCACATCAAAATCGTTACCGGCATCGCGCATCTGCAGCGCCTGTTGAGCGCTATCGACGGCGGTCACTTCGTAACCGGCGACCGACAGAAGCGGCGTCATGAGATTGCGGAAGAACGGGCTGTCGTCGACCAGTAGCACCCGGCGGTGCGTGCCGTCGCTGCTGGTAGCGGAATCGCCACCGGCGTTCCCGAACCAATCAGAGAATCCCTGGGTCAGGAAGTGACCGGCATCAATGATATCGGTCGCCTTGCCGTTGATCACCGCGCTGCCGACCAGGCCGGCATCGGTGGACTGCAGTTCGATCTTCACCGTGTCCTCGACAATATCGATGATCTCATCAACCACGAGGCCCATGCTGCGATCCCGGTCGGTAAAGACCAGAATGGGCTGCAGGCCTTCGGTCTTCCATTCGTGAGAATCATCATAGGAGACCAGCGGCATAAGCTGGCCACGATATTGAACCACGCGGCGGGTGTTGGACCGCTCGACCGTGGCCATATCGATTTCTTCCAGACGGGCGACCAGCGCCAACGGTACGGCTTTGAGATCGTCACCGCCGGCCTTGAACACCAGCATCGCCTGACGGTCGGAGCTGTGCGAGCCTTCCTGATGGGTGACCGCTTCGGCCGCCGCGTTGGCCATGGACATTTCGCCCGTGGCGGACGCGATGCCGTTCGGATCCAAGATCATGATGACGCTACCGTCACCGAGAATCGTGTTCCCGGAGAAAAGGCTGATATCCCGGAGGATCGGCGCCACCGGCTTGACCACGATTTCTTCCGTGTCGAACACCCGGTCGACAATGATGCCGAACGTGTAGTTGCCGACCTGACTGACGACGATGAACATTTCCTCGTCGATATTGGTCTCAGAATTATCACCCAATTTCAGCAGGTTCTGCAGCTTGACCAGCGGCAGCAGGCGATTGCGCAGCCGGAGAACCGGAGCGTCATTGATCATCTCGATGGCGTTCTCCGAATGGGAGGACGCCCGCACCAATTCCAGAACGCTGATCTGCGGAATGGCGAACCGTTCCTCGGCGCACTCCACAATCAGGGCCGAGACAATCGCCAGGGTCAGCGGGATCTTAATGGTAAAGGTTGATCCCTTGCCGGGCTCGGAGGTCAACTCAATAGTGCCGCCGATTTTCTCGATGTTGGTGCGCACAACGTCCATGCCGACGCCGCGGCCCGAAACGCTGGTGACTTTTTCAGCGGTTGAGAAACCGGGATTGAAGATGAATTGATAAATCTGCTGGTTGGACATGGCGTCCAGCTCGGACTCGGTCGCCAAACCGTTATCCAAAACCTTGTTACGGATACGCTCGATATTGAGGCCGCGGCCGTCATCACCGATCTCGATAACAATGTGTCCGCCTTCATGATAGGCCCGCAGAAGAATGACACCGGTTTCCGACTTACCGGCCTCGGATCGATCCGCCGGGCCTTCAAGACCGTGATCGGCGGAGTTCCGAACCATGTGGGTCAGCGGATCCTTGATCAGTTCCAGCACCTGCCGGTCCAATTCTGTCTCTGCGCCGACCATCTGCAGATCGATTTTCTTATTCGCTTCAATGGCCAGATCGCGAACGATCCGGGGCAGTTTGGCCCAGGCGTTGCCGATCGGCTGCATGCGGGTCTTCATCACGCCTTCCTGCAGATCGGACGTAATGTGGCTCAACCGCTGCAACGGCACCACGAATTCACTGTCGTCGCGGCCGCGGACCATCTGGTTGAGGGAGTTCC
>JAYQGD010000653.1:0-1847 GCA_038140415.1 Rhodospirillaceae bacterium | reverse complement strand
GAGCTGGATAACCTGCCGCCGTCGCTGGATGATCCGCGCAACGCCGTGGAAGTCGCCAAGCAATATAACCGCGCCGCCCGGGTCTGCCGGGAGGTCACCAATTTTATCCTGGCCCAAGGCTATGACGCTAGGGCCTGGGCCGGGCCCTTCGCCTCGGCGCTGAGCATGATGCCGGGCGCTATCGCCGCCGGACTCGGCACGCTGGGTAAGCACGGCTCGCTCATCAACGACGTCTATGGCTCCTCGTTCAGGCTGTCGGCGGTCACCACGGACATGCCGCTGATCGCCGACGCGCCCAAGGATATCGGCGCGGAGGATTTCTGCGCCAACTGTCAGGTCTGCGTCAAAGCCTGCCCGCCCGGCGCCATCTTCCCCAAAAAACAGACCGTGCGCGGGGAGAAGAAATGGTTCGTCGACTTTGACAAATGCATCCCCTATTTCGGCGAGGCGCTGGGCTGCGCCATCTGCATTACCAAGTGTCCCTGGTCCACGCCGGGCCGCGCGCCGAAGCTCATGGACAAGATGCTGAGCCGGCGAAACCGGGTCAAATAACCTCCCTCTCGCATCTGTGACCTTTCGTGAGCTCACAACGGCTCAACTCCCCGTGAGACCATCTGTCCGGCCCACCGAGAATAGGCCATAAAATTTATGCCCCGAATGGTCGCGGGCATGTGTGCAATTCTCAAACAGGTAGGACTTTAACCGTGAAACATCTGATCAAACTTTCCGTGGCGGCCGCGCTGGCCGGGATCATCTCGACCGGCGCCGTTGCTCAAAACAAACCGTTCGGCGGGGCCGATGACGTCGCCTTCGCCAAGAAACTCTGGTCGGTTCTGGCCGACAACAAATTGGTCGGGCCGAACCGCATCCATACCCAGCCGTTCGAGGGCAGTGCACCTCACGGCGGCATCCAGCAGGTGCTCAGCACCAACATCACCGTGGACGGGCGCACCGCCCAGGTGCTGGTGAAGAGCAACCACATGGGCAAAGACCTGGGGGTCGGTGCGGTGTTCGCCGATCCCAACAAGTTCCTCGACGCCTATACGGTCATGTTCAAACGTGAAGCCGGCTATGACGCCGAGAACAAGGACTGGTTCTGGGCCAAGTACCGGGCCAACGGCGATCAGGACAAGACCCCGACCGGCGTCGCCATTGCCGGACGCTTCATGAAAGGCGGCGATAAGGGCTGCATCGCGTGCCATAAGGGCGCCGGCGGCGAGGATATGATTACCCTCACCGAGAATTAACCCTCCGCGTATCGCACCGGAAAAGGCCGGTCCTCGTGACCGGTCTTTTTTCATGCAAAATACCATTGCGTTTGAACTTGGATGGGACCATATAAGCGGCCTTCCGGGCCAAGCCGAGCGCCGATGTCGCCGCCCAACGGCCGGCCCACCGTCAGTGGGACCCACGATTTTTGGATAAGCTTCATCGCGCCCCCTTCGGCACGCAGATCGGCCTCGCGCCGGGCGACGTGCCCGTCTATTCTAGCGACTACGACACCGTCAACAAGGAAGAGCTGCCCAACCGGGAAGCCTATCGCAGCTACGTCGACGGCGTCTTCATGGGCTACAAGTGGCAATGCGTGGAGCTCGCCCGCCGCTGGCTCTACGTCAATCACGGCTATGTCTTCGACGATATCGCCATGGCCTACGATGTTTTCCGGCTGGGCGACGTCAAAGTGGTCGAAGACGGCTCGCGCCTGCCGCTGAAATCCTTCGCCAACGGCGCCAAGCGCCGGCCGGAAGAAGGCTGCCTGCTGATCTGGAACGAAGGCGGCGAATTTGACGTGACCGGGCACGTGGCCATCGTTTCCGAGGTCACCGACGATTACATCCGCGTCATCG
>JAYQGD010000652.1:1186-1851 GCA_038140415.1 Rhodospirillaceae bacterium | reverse complement strand
ACGTTGTTCGGCTCCCTGAACAATCGCTTCGGCCAGCGGATGCTCCGAGCCTCGTTCCAGGCTCGCCGCGAGACCAAGTATCTCGTCCTCGGTAAAACCGTCCTCCGGTTCGACCGCCACCAGGCTTGGTTTTCCCTCCGTCAAGGTTCCGGTCTTGTCGACGATCAGAACATCGACCTTGGCGAACCGCTCCAACGCTTCGGCATTCTTGATCAGCACACCAGCCTGGGCACCCCGTCCGGTCGCCGTCATGATCGACATCGGCGTCGCGAGCCCGAGCGCGCAGGGGCAAGCAATGATCAGCACCGACACAGCGACAACGAGCCCGAAAGCAAGCGAGGGCGGTGGTCCCCAAATCGACCAAGCGGTGAAGGCTGCCAACGCCACTAGAATCACGGTCGGCACGAACCACCCGGCCACCGTATCGGCCAGTTTTTGGATCGGCGCCCGGCTGCGTTGGGCCTGGGCCACCATGTCGACGATCTGGGCGAGGACCGTGTCCTTTCCGACACGACGCGCCTCGATCACGATCGACCCCGCCTTGTTGATGGTGGCCCCCGTGACCAAATCACCCGACGTCTTTTCGACCGGGACCGGCTCTCCGGAAATCATCGATTCATCAATCGAGGTGCGACCCTCGAGCACCACGCCATCCACGGGTATCT
>JAYQGD010000652.1:0-1176 GCA_038140415.1 Rhodospirillaceae bacterium | reverse complement strand
CGGGTATCTTGTCGCCAGGACGCACTCTGAGCTTATCGCCAACAATGACTTGTTCCAGATCGGTTTCTTCTTCGGTGCCATCCTCGCGCACGACAATCGCGGTCTTCGCCGCGAGGTCCAAAAGCGCCTTGATCGCGCTGGAAGTCCGTTCACGGGCTCGAAGCTCCATGAGTTGGCCAAGGAGTACCAGCACGATGATGACGGCACCCGCCTCGTAATAGACGCCAACGGTTCCATCGGCGTGTTGAAAACCCGCCGGAAACAATCCTGGAGCGACGGTCGCGACCAAGCTGAATCCATACGCGGCGCCGACGCCGATCGCGATCAGCGTGAACATGTTCAAGTTGCGCGTAACAATCGATTTCCAGCCGCGAGCGAAGAAAGGCAAGCCAGCCCAGACGATGACCGGCGTGGCGAGCATAAATTCGATCCAGACCACGACCCTTTCGCCGATCCAATCTCGAATTGGGAATCCGACCATCGGTCCCATTGTCAGGATCAGTAAAGGTACCGCTAGCGACGCGCCGACCCAGAAGCGCCGGGTGAAATCGATCAACTCCGGATTGGGGCCCACATCGGCCGATGGCATCATGGGCTCTAGTGCCATGCCGCAGATCGGGCAGTCACCCGGGCCTTCCTGAATAATTTCCGGATCCATCGGACAGGTGAAAAGCGTGCCATCCGGCATCGGCTCAGGCGCGGGCAGTCCCTCAAGAAACGGCTCCGGCGCGATCTGGAATTTCTCCTCGCAACGTGATGAGCAGAAGTAGAAGCGTCGGCCTTCGTGGTTGGCCACATGGGCCGCGCTCGCACGGTCTACCTCCATGCCACAAACCGGGTCCTTGGCCGTTAGAAACTCCGTGGGAGCGCCCGCGAATTTGTCTCGGCAGCCGGGATTGCAAAATAGGAAAGACCGGTCCTGGAATTCGAATGTCGGCTTTCCCGCGCTTGGATCAACCTCCATTCCGCAGACAGGATCTCGGGGGCGAGGTCCAGCTTGCTCATTGTACGTATTTCCCGAACTCTCTTGAGTGGCCATTTTGCCCCTCTTCCTCGGCATGAGGGTGTTTCCGATCTTTTTAAGATGGGGGCTCCAGTAGCTGGAGGGTCAAGGCCCGTCGGAGAAATAATTTTCCCCGATTCACGGCGCACGGCGTGTTAGCAGCGCGCATGGCT
>JAYQGD010000651.1:0-1853 GCA_038140415.1 Rhodospirillaceae bacterium | reverse complement strand
GGGGTGAGCACGGGCATCTATGCCGGCATGAATTGCGGGTACGGCTCGGACGATGAGGCGGGCAAAGTGACCGCCAACCGCCGGGCCGCCGTTGAAACGTTGAAGACAGGCGAGTTGCCGCTGATCACTGCATATCAGCAGCACACCGCGACCGCCCTCTATGTGGATCACGCCTGGGCGCCGGCGGATGCACCGGTGGCGGACGGCATGGTGACCGACCGGCCCGGATTGGCCTTGGGTATTCTGACCGCCGACTGCGCGCCGGTGCTGTTGGCGGACGGGGAAGCGGGCGTTATCGGCGCGGCGCATGCCGGCTGGCGCGGTGCATTGGACGGCATCCTCGGCACGACCATTGATCTGATGGTGGACAAGGGCGCCCGGCGGGAACGCATAAGCGCCGCCGTGGGCCCTTGTATCGCGCAATCCTCGTACGAAGTTGGGGCCGAGTTCCGGGACAGATTCGTGGATTCCGACGCGGCCGCCGATCAGTTCTTTGTTGCCGGCGTTGCGGACGGTAAATTTCAATTTGACCTGACCGGCTTCGTGGAATCCCGTTTGGGCCAGGCCGGGATCGGCGCAATTCAAGGCTCAGCCTGGGATACGTACACTGATGAAGCGCGCTTTTACAGCTACCGACGGTCCGTGCACCGCGGCGAGGCGGATTATGGCCGGGAAGTGTCGGTGATAGCACTTGCGCCGGAATCTGGCCCGTGATTCATTCTTAGGTACGTCGCCATGCCTCACATATTATTGCTTATCTTTTTCTCGTTGGTGGTGTTGTTGTTTAGCTGTGCGATCTGATTGGCTCAAAATATCCCTCACTCTTTTGGCCGTCGCCGTGGTGGCGGCCTGTTCCTCCCTGCCACGCCCCTTTGCCCACACCAATTCGCCGGAGCGCGCGCCGAACGGCCTGGTGACGCTGATTGATGCCGGCGGAATCCGGGTGGAAATTGACAAGGACCTGCCGGAAAAATTGTCCGAGCCGTTGGGTAAGGAGATGGTGCGCGGGCTGAATTTGGCGGACGTTCCCGCCAGTACGCTGCCGGATTTCAAGGCCAACTATACGCTGGCCGGAACGCTGCATGTGAACCGGCCTGATCTGAGCGGTCCGGAAGAAGTGGTCTTTAGCTGGACCCTGGCCGATCGCGACGGCGTTCAGGTCGGCTCGTTCTATCAGCCGATCCAGGGCGACAAGTTCGGCTGGTTTACAGAGGATCAAACCATTTTCCGTGTCGTGGCGGAGGATGCCGGCCGGCAAATCGCCGCCATGGTGCAAACGCCTGAGCAGATCGCGGCGCGGGAGACACCGGGCAAGCCGCCGCCGGCGCGAACGGCCCCCCGCTTTTACCTGTTGGACATTGACGGCGCGCCGGGGGACGGGGCGGTCTCGCTCCGCCGGTCCTTGGCTTTTGTGATGGAACGGGAAGGGGCGGAGATCGTGAAGAACCGGGATGACGCCCAGTACATGGTCAAAGGGTTCGTCAATGTCAGCGGGGTGATTGATAACGAGAACGATGTGGCCCTGACCTGGTTGGTGACCTCCCATGACGGCAAAGAGCTGGGCAAGGTCTCTCAGAACAATAAAGTGCCGGCCGGCCGGCTGGATAATCGTTGGGGCGACATGGCGCTCGCCGTCGCCAATGGGGCCACGCTGGGAATCAAAGGCGTAATCGTCCGTCATCTGGCGGCAAAGAATAAGCAGCCCGGATTGGAAATTCCCTTTCAATAGAAGGGGTTCCGCAACCGGAATCTTGGACGTTTACAGTCTTCGGACTCGTTGATACAAAAAACTGCAGTCGCGGTCCGGTCGGAAAACTTACATGTCGGGGGTGGATCGGCCGACGGCTATAAGG
>JAYQGD010000650.1:0-1861 GCA_038140415.1 Rhodospirillaceae bacterium | reverse complement strand
TGGACACCGCGTTCCATCAGCGCATCCGCGACGGGTTTCTGGCCATCGCCAAGGCCCAGCCGGACCGTTGCGTTCTGGTCGACGCGGCCGAAGACGTGGACACCGTCGCCGCCGAGGTGAAGCGCATCGTCTTCGAGAAGTTCGGGATCGACGACTAGATGCCCGACTTTGACGACGACGAGCTAGTTCCCCGTAATAATCCCGATCTGATCGGCCACGAGAAAGCCGAGAAAGAATTCCTGAAAGCCTTTAACGCCGGGCGGCTGCATCACGCCTGGCTGATCACCGGCCCGGCGGGGATCGGCAAGGCGACGCTGGCCTATCGCATGGCAAGATTTGTGCTCTCTCAGCCTGCGGCAGACGACGGGCCCGGCCTGTTCGGCGATGATCTGCCGGCGGCCGATCCTGAAAGCCTCTACGTCAGTCCGGAAACCCCGGTGTTTAAGCGGATCAACGCCGGCGGGCACACGGATTTCCGCGTTATTGAGCGGGGCTCTGACGAGAAAACCGGCAAGCGCCGTGCCGAAATCCTGGTCGGCGAAGTGCGCGGCATCGGCGAGTTCATGTCGCTGACGCCGGGGGAAGGGGGCTGGCGGGTGGTGCTGATCGACGCCGCCGACGAACTGAACACCAACGCCGCCAACGCGGTCCTCAAAGTCCTGGAAGAACCGCCCCGAAATGCGCTGATGCTGCTGGTCTGTCACAATCCGGGCCGGCTGTTGCCGACCATCCGGTCCCGCTGCCGCCGGCTGGCGCTGAACCCGCTCTCGGAAGCTGAGGTCGCCGGGCTGCTGGAGACCCACCTGCCGGAACTGCCGCCCGAGGAACGCACCCATCTGGCGCAACTGTCTGAGGGAAGCCTGGGCCGGGCGCTCCGTTTCGCCAAGGACAGCGCGCTGGAAATCTCCGGCGAGATGACCAAGCTGTTCAACGATCTGCCGCGCCTCGATATCCCTACCGTGCACCGTTTGGGCGACAAAATTGCCCGGGACAATTCCGGCGAGGCCTTCGCCGTCGCCACCGAAATTATGAGCCATTGGCTGACCCGGACCATCAAGTCCGATGCCATCCAGAAGGGGCCGACGCCCGCGCTTGAACAATGGATTGAGGTGTGGGAAAAGACCTCGCGCCTGTTCCGGCAGACCGACGGCATCAACCTCGACAAGAAACAAGTGATCGTCCACGCGTTTCAGTCCATCGGGGACGCCGCCCGGCCGTAAGGGAAACGGCGCAGCCCACGCGATTTTCCCCGGAGTCCGGTTTTTGCCACACGAAAATCAAGAAGGTAAACAGCCTTATTTCATCACCACGGCGATTTCCTATGTGAACGGCCTGCCGCACCTGGGCCATGCCTACGAGGCGATCTCGGCCGACGTGATGGCGCGCTTTAAGCGCCTGGACGGGTTCGATGTGCACTTCCTGACCGGCACTGACGAACACGGCCAGAAGGTCGAGAAAACCGCCATCGCCGCCGGGGTGGAGCCCAAGGCTTTTTGCGATCAGAACGCCGCCCATTTTCGGGAGATGGCGCGGACGCTGAACCTCTCCAACGATGATTTCATCCGCACCACGGAGCCCCGCCACATCAAGGCGAGCCAGGCGATCTGGAAAATGCTGGCCGATGCCGGCGATATTTACCTCGACAGCTATGCCGGTTGGTACAGCGTGCGGGACGAGGCTTATTTCGACGAGAGCGAGCTGACGGACGACCCCGACAACGCGGGCCAGAAGCTGGCGCCGTCGGGCGCGCCGGTGGAGTGGGTGGAGGAGCCCAGCTATTTCTTCAAGCTCTCTGAATACACCGACAAGCTGCTGGCGTTTTACGAGGAAAACCCGGATTTCATCATGCCCGCCACCCGCA
>JAYQGD010000649.1:0-1869 GCA_038140415.1 Rhodospirillaceae bacterium | reverse complement strand
GATCCCGAGGGTCTCCGACCGGCGGATTGTCACCTACGGCACCAGCCCGCAAGCCAACATTCGCGCGGTTGATCTTCGAAGCGATGCCGCCGGCTCTGTCTTTGATGTGGTGATTGCCGACCGAGCGTCCGGCGAAGAAGTGGTTCTGAAGGACCTGCGTCTGCCCATGTACGGCGCACACAATATGCTGAACGCCCTGGCGGCAATTACGGTCGCCAACGAAATGAACTTGGATGGCGAGGTCATTCGCAAGGCGCTGGCTTCGTTCGAAGGAGTGAAACGCCGCTTCACCAAAACCGGCATTGTCGACGGTATAACCATCGTCGATGACTACGGTCATCATCCGGTGGAGATAAGTGCTGTTATGAGCGCGGCCCGCGCCGCTGCCCCGGACGGGCACTTGATCGCCGTGGTGCAGCCCCACCGCCACACGCGGCTTCGCGATCTATTCGAGGAATTCTGCACCTGCTTCAACGATGCTGACACGGTAATCGTCGCCGATGTCTACCCGGCCGGCGAACAGCCGATCGAGGGTGTCGACCGGCAGGCGCTGATCGACGGATTGCTTAGTCATGGCCACCGGAAGGTGGAAGCATTGGAAGACCCGGCGGACCTGGCTGGTCTCGTGAACCGGATTGCCGGGCCCGGCGACATGGTGATCTGTCTCGGCGCGGGGAACATCACGGCCTGGGCCAACGTGTTGCCGGACGAACTGGCGGCGTTGCGTAAGAGTAATCAGGAGGCGGCGGGATGATGGCGGCCTTGAAACACACTCAACGCCTGATCGATCGTTTGCCGGCTGTGCGCGGCCGGTTGATCGAGGACGCGGCGCTGTCCAAGCTGACTTGGTTCCGGGTCGGCGGACCGGCGGAGGTGTTGTTCCGTCCGGCGGATGCCGATGATCTCCAGACGTTCCTGGCGGAAAAACCGGCGGACGTGCCGGTGACCGTGATCGGCGTCGGCTCAAACCTGATGGTGCGAGACGGCGGCATCCCTGGAGTGATCATTCGCCTGGGCGATGGTTTCTCGGACGTGGTCGTCACTGATGCGACGATTATCGCCGGCGGCGGTGCGTCCAACTTAAAAGTCGCCAATGCGACCAAGGATGCCGGCTTGACCGGATTTGAGTTTCTTTGCGGCATTCCGGGCTCCGTCGGGGGCTCGCTACGCATGAACGCCGGCGCGTACGGAGCGGAGATCGCCGGCATCATGACGTCGCTCACAGCGCTTAGCGGTTCCGGCGACCGGGTCGAGATCGGCGCGGCTGACATGGGCTATTCCTACCGCCATTCGGCGCTGCCCGATGATCACATCGTCATTGACGGCGTGTTCGAGGGCCGGTCAGGCGATGCGGACGAAATCGCCGCCGCCATGGCCAAGATCCAGGCCGAGCGGGAAACCACCCAGCCGGTCAAATCTGCCACCGGCGGCAGCACTTTCGTGAATCCGGAAGGCCAAAAAGCCTGGGAACTGATCGATCAAGCCGGCGGCCGGGGACTGACCCGCGGCGGGGCGATGGTCTCGGAGAAACACACCAACTTCCTGATCAATACCGGCGAGGCGACCGCCGCCGACCTGGAAGGTTTGGGCGAAGAAGTCCGCCGCCGGGTGTTTGAGGAAACCGGCGTGACCCTTGAGTGGGAAATCCAGCGCATCGGCGTGCACGCCGGGGATAGCCCCGAAGAGGTGGCGTCATGAGCGGGCATGTGGCGGTTCTGATGGGCGGCTGGTCCGCCGAGCGAGAAGTGTCTCTGGTCAGCGGCGCCGCCGTGGCAAAGGCGCTGGGCAATGCCGGTTACCGGGTGACGTCCATCGATGTGCAGCGGGACGTCGGCGCGCTTTTGACCCGCCTCTATCCGAAGCCCGATG
>JAYQGD010000648.1:0-1874 GCA_038140415.1 Rhodospirillaceae bacterium | reverse complement strand
CCCTTGGGCGGCACCATGATTTTCCTCATTTTGTCGGAGATGCTCTCCAATATCACCGAGGCGTGGCATCTGATCTTCGGGCCGTTCCTCATTGTTGTGGTGCTGTTTGCCCGTGGCGGTGTCGAGGGAATTATCAGCAAGTTTGAGAAGCGCAATGACTGAGGTTATGCTCAAAGTCGATAATCTGGTGAAGAACTTCGGCGGCCTGGTAGCCACCGATCACTTTAACCTTGAGGTCGAGCAGGGGGAAATTCACGCCATCATCGGCCCCAACGGCGCCGGCAAGACGACTTTGATCAACCAAATCTCCGGCATGATGAAAAGCGACAGCGGCAATATCATCTTTGACGGCCGGGATATTACCGCTATGACCGCGCCGAACCGCTGTCACGCGGGTCTTGTGCGCTCTTTCCAGATCACCTCGATCCTGAAGAACTTCCGGGTGATCGACAATGTGGCCCTGTCGATCCAGGCCCGCCAGGGACATAGCTTCCGCTTCTGGAAGGCGGCTCAAAAAGACCGGGAGCTTCAGGTCGCGGCGCAGGCGATCCTCGAAGAAATCGGACTGGGTGACCGGGGCAGCGTGCTGGCCGGCAATCTGGCCCACGGTGAACAGCGCCGGCTGGAAATCGCCATGGCGCTGGCGACCTCGCCGAAGTTCCTGCTGCTGGATGAGCCCATGGCGGGGATGGATTCCCACGCGTCCGAGGACATGACCACCTATCTCCGGACACTCAAGGGCAAATACACCATGCTGCTGATCGAGCATGACATGGACGCCGTGTTTGCGCTGGCGGACCGGATCACTGTGCTGGTTTACGGCCAGGCCATCGCCAGCGGCTCCCCGGATGAAATCCGCAACAATGCGGAAGTCCGCTCCGCCTATCTGGGGGACGAATAATGGCGGATTTCCTGAAAGTCGTGGGCATCGAGAGCTCCTACGGCGAGTCCCAGGTCCTGTTCGGCATGTCGCTCGACATCGGCGAAGGGGAGGTGGTGACGCTGCTGGGCCGGAACGGCATGGGCAAGACAACGACCGTGCGCACCATCATGGGGCAGCTCAAACCGCACGCCGGCGAAATCCACTACCGCGGACAGGCGATCCACGGCATGCCGTCTTATCTGGTGGCGCAGGCAGGTTTGGGCCTGGTGCCGGAAGGCAGGCAGATTTTCCCGAACCTCAGCGTCCACGAGAACCTCATCGCCACGGCCGCCAACCGCAATAACAGCGCCGATCCGTGGACTGCGGACAAGATTTACGATCTTTTCCCCGGCCTCGCCGCCCGGTGCAGCAATATGGGCAATCAGCTTTCCGGCGGTGAGCAGCAGATGCTGGCCATTTCTCGGGCGCTGATGACCAATCCGGGCCTGTTGATCCTGGATGAGGCGACTGAAGGCCTGGCGCCGCTGATCCGGGCCGAGATTTGGCGGGTGCTGGAGCAGTTAAAATCCCAGGGCCAGTCGATCCTGGTGATCGATAAAAACGTCGATGCGCTGACCCGCATTGCCGAGCGCCACTACATCATCGAAAAAGGTGAAGTGGTCTGGTCGGGCACATCCGACGAGCTCAAAGCCGACGAAGAGCTGCAGCACCGGTATCTCGGGGTTTAGGCGCCCGCCCGCAACCGGAACCGCTGGATCTTTCCCGTTGCCGTTTTGGGCAAATCTTCCACAAAATTGAACCAGCGCGGATATTTGTAGCGCGCCAGGCCGGTCTTGCAGTGTTCCAGCAGGTCCGCTTCCAGGTCCGCCGATGCGTCGCCGGCATTGTTCAGCACGATAAAGGCTTCCGGCTTGATCAGCTCGTCGTCATCGGCGCGGCCGACCACGGCGGCTTCCAGCACGGCGGGGTGTTCGATCAACTTGTTCTCGAT
>JAYQGD010000647.1:0-1883 GCA_038140415.1 Rhodospirillaceae bacterium | reverse complement strand
CCAGCCTGCGGCCCGGCGGGCTCTATCACGCCAAGGACATGTACGAGATCGGCGGCGTGCCGGTGATCCTGAAGGAGCTGTTGAAGGGTGGGCACCTGCACGGGGATTGCCTGACCGTGGATGGTAAGCGGTTGGCCGACGCCGTGGCGGACGCACCCGACCCGGACGGTCACGTGGTCATGACGGAAGCCGACGCCATCTCGCCGACGGGCGGCTTGATCGTGTTGAAGGGTAATCTCTGTCCGGACGGTGCACTGCTCAAAGTGGCGGGACTCAAAAACCTGGTTCATGAAGGGCCGGCGCTGGTGTTCGAAAACGAAGAAGACTGCTCCGATGTCATTCTTAAAAAAGACTACGAAGCCGGTGCGGTGATTGTCATCCGCAATGAAGGTCCCAAGGGCGGGCCCGGCATGCGGGAGATGTTGGGCGTGACCGCCCTGATCTACGGCCAGGGCATGGGCGAGAAGGTCGCGCTGCTGACCGACGGCAGGTTTTCCGGCGCGACCCGGGGGATGTGCATCGGCTACGCATCTCCCGAAGCTGCCGACGGTGGGCCGATCGGCCTGATCCAGACCGGCGACATTATCCGGATCGACGCCAAGGAAGGGACCATTTCCGTCAATCTCTCCGACGCGGAACTGGCGGAACGGCGCAAGAACTGGAGCCCGCCGGATTACACCAAGCTCGCCGGCGCGCTGCAGAAGTATGCGGCGTCCGTGGGCCCGGCCAACCTGGGCGCGGTGACCCATGCGGGCAATGTTCAATGGGCCCGCGAGGAGTAGGGTGAGCGACCCCAAACCCAAGCTTGGATACGTCGGCACCGGCCTGATGGGCGGGCCGATGACCATAAGGCTGCTGGCGGTGGGATACGAAGTCTCCGTCTGGAACCGGACCCGGGAGAAAATTCTGCCCCTGTTGGCGGCCAGCGCGTCGGAAGCGAGCGGACCTGCAGACGTCGCCTCGCAAGCCGATATTGTGATGATGTGCCTGACAGACGCTAAGGCGGTGGACGAGGTGGTCTTCGGGGATAGCGGCGTCGCGTCCGGCGGTGCGGCCGGCAAGCTGCTTGTCGATTTTTCCAGCATGCGTCCTGACACCACACGGGATTTCGAGGCGCGGCTGCGGTCCGAGACCGGCATGGGCTGGATCGACGCGCCGGTTTCCGGCGGGGTCAAAGGCGCGGAAGAGGGGACGCTGGCGATCCTGGCCGGCGGCGAGTCGGCTGAGATCGAGCGGGTCCGGCCGATCCTGGCGCATCTGAGCCAGCGGGTCACCCATATGGGACCCAGCGGGGCCGGGCAGGTGACAAAATTGTGTAACCAGGTGATCGTCGGCTCGAACCTGGCGACTATCGCCGAGGCAATCAGTCTGGCGGAAAAGTCCGGCGTCGATGCCACGAGGTTGGCGGAGGCGCTCAAAGGCGGGTTCGGGGATTCCATTCCGCTGCAGATTTTCGGCCCCCGATATGCCAATCGGCAGTATGAGCCATTCCTGGGACATGTGTTCACGATGCTGAAGGACCTGGATACCGCGCTTGATCTCGGCGGCGCAAACAGTGCCGATCTGCCCATGGCGGCGAAGGCGGCTGAACTTCTCCGCCGGGCCGAGGAAAGAGGCTGGGCGGAAGAGGATATCACCCATCTGATCGAACTATTTGATAACCAGGCCTAAATTAAACGGATTCGCGCGCTTGAATTGCCTGCCGGGGGCAAGCGGGCTGTGTTCTGGCGGTTTTTTTCCCTGAATCCGCCTAAATCAGCGCCGAACTTACCTTTGGTTAAGACTCCCTCGTCTAAAATGACCTATATCGGTTAGAATACCGATAAATGATTAATCCCGAAAATGGGAAAAGGAGAGCCTGAATGGCTAACGGCGTGGATGTC
>JAYQGD010000646.1:0-1884 GCA_038140415.1 Rhodospirillaceae bacterium | reverse complement strand
TTTGTTTGGGATTGATTTGTGATTTGATCCAGCCTCTGGGATCGTCGTCCACGCGTTCGGACTCGCCGGGTGCGGCGCCCAGGCCGAAGCGGTTTAGCGCGATGAATGTATCCAGGCTTTTCATTCAGGTTATTTCCGCCTGTTAAACGCCGTTGGACGACGATCCGGTCGCACCTCTAATAGTCTCGCAGCAAAGCGCCGTAGCCCTCAATCGGGTCAGTGATGCCGGCTTTGCGGAGCGCTGCCCAAAACGTGCAGATGTTGCTGGTGATCACGGGCTTGCCGAGTTTGTCTTCTAGCCGCTGGACGATCCCGGCGGTGTAGAAATTGGCGCAGCTCAGGAAGAGCGCCTGGGCCTCCGGGTCATCAACCGACAGGGCATGCTCGAACGCTTCATCGGGCGGCACGCGGGCGAACATGCGGCCCCGCTCCGGTTCCGGCATGCCGAACTCCATGCCGGCCATCTTCAGAACGTCGATCCCGTGGCCGGCCAGGAATTCCTTTTCATGTTCGTTGACCGCGTCGGGGTAGGGGGTGGCCATGGATATCTTCGCCGCGCTCAGGGTCTTGAGCGCGAGCACGACCGAACCGGCGGTCGCCACGCCCGTTGCCCCGGTGGAGCCTTCCAATTTGCTGATCAGCATATCCGGCGGGCAGGCCATGGAACCGACGGTGCAGTTGTAGGCGACAATGTTTGCCCCGAAGAGAGAGAACTCATCCAGCCGGATCTGCAGATCGTCCATCAGGCCCTGATAATTGTCTTCCTCGGGATGGAAGTGGATGGGCATGCGGGTGAAGTGAACGGTCACGCCCGGCGGCTTCATAGCGTTGAACTCCGGCTCGGTGACCGTGTTCACGGTCGGGATAATCACGCCCATCTTGGCGCGGTGGCCCAGTATCTCGTTCATCCTGTCTCCTCCAACGAAAAGGCGTGACGCAGGCCGAGCCGTTCCAATCGCGGCAGGACCTCGTCCCGGAAATAGGGAAAGTCCCGCGTGTAGTTCACCAGACCCATGGAGATGCCGCCGAAGCCGGTGTCGTGCAGGTCCTTCATCTGCTGGGCGACGTCGTCCGGATCGCCGATAAACGGATAGGCGCTGTTGCCGGCGGCGATGCGGCGCCAAAGCGCTGCTTTGGCCTCGTCCGATAGGTTCGGATTGTCCTTGATGCCCCGGCCCACATAAATGGTTTCCACCGCGCCTTCGTCCGCGTTCTCGACGGCGTAGTAGTGGTGATACTCCTCCGCCTCTTTCTTTGTCGGGCGGACCACCACATAAGCATTGGTGAAGACGCCGACATTGCGGCCGAGTTTTGCGGTCTCTTCCCGCATCTGGCTGAGATCGGTTTTGGTTTTCTCCAATGTTTGGATGCCGCGAAACAAATAGTCCGCATTGCGGATGGCGAAATCCAACCCCGCGCCGGACTGGCCTGCGTTCATGATGGTCGGCCAGGGCCGGCTATAGGGTTTGGGTTCGGCCCGGACGTTTTCCAGGGTGAAGAACTCGCCCGCAAAATCGAACGGCTCTTTCTCGGTCCAGATGCGTTTCACGATGCGGAGCCATTCGTCGCCCAGCTCATACCGGCGGTCGTGGTCCTTGATCTCGACGCCGAACATGCCGAACTCGTCGGTGTTCCAGCCGCAGACAATGTTGAGGCCGAACCGGCCCTTGCCGATGTGATCGGCGGTGACCATCTGTTTGGCGGCGAACACCGGATGGATCAGCGCGACGTGGAGGGTGGAGAACGCCATCGTGTGGCGGGTGGCGGCGAGGATGCCGGACGCCCAGGTCATGGTCTCAAACGATATGCCGTTGTGATCTATCTCCCAGACATAGCCGGCCCAGCGCCCCAGAGGCAGCATCAACTCGATCCCGGCCTCGTCGG
>JAYQGD010000645.1:0-1889 GCA_038140415.1 Rhodospirillaceae bacterium | reverse complement strand
CCCCAGGCCGAAGCGTTCCTTCCAGCCCTTGGCGCCGGTGCTGGGCCGGTAACCGCCCAACGCCCGGTGCAGAATCTGTAGCTTTTCCGCCAACAGTTCCTGCGCCTGGTCGGGCCGGAAATCCCCGGCGGCGACACGTTCCCGATAGTCAAATAGTGGTCCTTCAGGCATGGATGAAGACCGGATCCTTTAGGTTTGTGAGCTGCCGGCCTTTGCCTGTTCGGCCAGGGCTTCCTTGTAGAGGCCGAACCCGGCCGGATCAACGTCCAGCAGGCTGCAGAGAGTCACGATCTCGATCTGATCCACCAAACTGGTTTCCCCGTTGGATTCGGCCACCGCGAGACAAATCCGGATCAACAGCTCCGCCGTCTCCCGGTTTTCCATGGCGGGTTCAAGCTCGCGCAGAACCTCCCGATGTCCCTCCTTGGGATTTTTCAGGATCATGTCGCTGTAATTCTTGAACAGATCCACCGCCTCGTGGGGATCAAACGTCTTGAGCTGATCCAGGGTCTCGACGATCTGATCGACCCTCACGGATTCGGAAAAAGATACATGCCCGTCGGCGGTGGCGACCAAAGCGCAGGCCGCCATGGTGGCTTTCAGGAACGGCAGATTGTGATGCCGGTCCACCTGATGCTGAAACGACTTCCGGAGAGAAGTGATAAATCCGGACATGACTAAAAGGGTCCCCTGGTCTTTTGTTGGCGCCAGCATAAACCGGAATCCGGGGGCCTGTGAAGTTCAGTGTTAAACCGCCGGCCCGACCTGCCCTGCCATGAGATCGGCCACCGCCAGCGCGCCCGGATCGCCCTGGCCGCGCAATCCCGCGATCACCCCGGCACGGTCAGCGGTCTTTCGGTTTTGGCTCATTTTGAATTTGCCCTGGAGGCGCGAAATAGGAATCTCGAACCCGGTGATGCCTTTGAGCATGCCGTCCAGATAGGCCTCGGGCAGGTCGTGCACCCGCCAGTCCGTGCCCAGCGCCGCCTCGTGACCGTCGGCCAGCCGGGCCAAGAGCGCCCGGTTCTCATCCGGCGTTTCCAGAATTTTCGGCACACCGTAGGCATGCACCGCCGCATAGTTCCAGGTGGGCACCATGGGCGCGGACTCGTACCAGGTTGGCGAGACATACGCGTGCGCTCCGGAGAAAACGCACAGAACTTCCCCGCCCGTCTCGAACGACCGCCAGGCCGGGTTCGCCTTCGCCATATGACACTGCAGCGTACCCTGATCGCCCGCCGACCGGTCCACCGAGAACGGCAGGTGGGTCGCGGTCGTGCCGCCGTCATCGTCTGTCGTGATCAGCAATCCGAAATTATTGGCCTCGATCACGTCGAACAGAACGTCCGGATCATCTTCAACAAAATCCTTGGGCGTATACATAGTTTTTCTCCCACAAAAAAGGCCGCCGGTGTGACACGGCGGCCTCTTGAATTGCGTTTTGCGCGCCGCCTAGCGTCGTTCCACCAGCATCTTCTTGGTCTCGGCAATCGCCTTGGCCGGGTTGAGATGCTTCGGGCACGTATTGGTGCAGTTCATAATCGTATGGCATCGATAGAGGCGGAACGGATCTTCCAGCTCGTCCAGACGCTCCCCGGTTTTCTCGTCCCGGGAATCGGCCAGCCAGCGATAGGACTGCAGCAGCGCCGCCGGGCCCAGATACCGGTCGGGGTTCCACCAATAGCTGGGGCAACTGGTGGAACAGCTGAAGCACAGCACGCATTCCCACAAACCGTCCAGCTTTTCCCGCTCTTCCGGGCTTTGCAGCCGTTCCTTGTCGGGTGCTGTGGTGTCCGCCTGCAGCCACGGCTTGATCGACGTGTATTGGGCATACGCATGGGTCAGATCGGGGACCAAGTCCTTGACCACCGCCATGTGCGGCAGCGGAT
>JAYQGD010000644.1:0-1890 GCA_038140415.1 Rhodospirillaceae bacterium | reverse complement strand
GTTCTGGGTCGATCCGGAGATGCGGGGCATTATCCCGCTGGACGGGCTGCATATTTCCCGAAGCCTGAAGAAGACCCTAAAACGCGCGCCCTTCGAGGTGCGGTTCAATTACGATTTCAAACAGGTAATCGAAGCCTGCGCGGCGGAAGGCAGCGACCGCCGGGACACCTGGATCAATGACGAGATCATCCGCCTCTACACCCAACTCTATATGGCGGGGCATGTCCATTCCGTTGAATGCTGGCGGAACGGTAATCTGGTCGGCGGGCTATACGGCGTCTCACTAAAGGGCGGCTTCTTCGGCGAAAGCATGTTCCATCGGGAAACGGATGCCAGCAAAGTCGCCCTGGTCCACTTGGTCGCTCATCTTAAAAGCTGCGGCTTTGTCCTGTTGGACACCCAGTTTGTGACCGACCATCTGACAACCCTCGGCGCGATCGAGGTGCCCCGGGACGAATATCACCTCATGCTGGATCACGCTCTGAGCGTCGACGCTCACTTTGCGTCGGAATTGCCGGTTGCCGGCGATGCCGGCTCGCTGGTGGAACTGATACAGTCCAAAAGCCAAACATCGTAGACCGGATGCTCCATGGCGGAGAGCGCCGGGCTGGAGGCATACATCCAGCCCCGGAAAACGCTGACCGTCGGCTCGCCGGGCCGAACCTCGGCTATATCCAGAAACGCGGCGCTTTCCGGCTGTTCTTCCGGCGGCCGCTTGTCGCAGGTCCGCGCAATGATCGCCAATGTCCCAAAGCGCACCGTTTGGCCTACCGGCGCATCGAAGGTGGAGACCCGCGCGGTCACTTTGTCCAATGTCTGCAGGACGGCAGTGTCATAAGCTTCCGCCCGCGCAGGCGCCGGCAATAGAATCGTACCCGCCATCGCACAAAGGATGGTTATCCGGATCATAAATGAGAGACGTTTCATGAGGCCGTCATTAGGACGGAAATGAGGAAATTACTTGTTGCCGCCGGTCGCCAGGAAGATCACTTCACCCACCTGATCTTCCAACGATTTGAAATCCTCGGTCTTGGCCATCCGGTCTCCGTCCGCCAGATACTCTTTGACGTTGCCTGGTTTGATGGCGATATGCGGCCCGCCGATAAAGCCGCCGCTGCCGATCGCCGCGATCGAGTTCTTCGGAATTTTTACTTCGCCGGAAATTTTTAAGGTCACCACCGCGTCGTAATCTTGGTTAATGGTCCGCTCGGTGACGGAGCCCACCTTAATCCCGTTAATACGGACGTCACTCCCGGCCTGCAGCCCGCCGATATTCGCGAACAGGGCTTTCACTGTGTACCCCTGAACGGTCTGAATTTGCGCTGTGGTCACAAAGAAGTAGAGAAATGCGCCGGCAACGATCAGTACGACCGCACCCATGATGGTTTCTGCAATATTCTTCCGCATGACTGCCTCTCCAGACTGACCGGGCCGCGCCGGTTACTTCTTTAAAGCTTCGAGTTGTTTTTGAATTTTATCCCGGTTGGTCTGGGCCTGTCCGATGATCAAATCCATGATTTCCTGCACATCGACCGAAGACTGGGCAAAATCAAAGGTGTCCCCTGTTTTCATATAGTCTTCCTCAGAACCGGGGCTGAAGGTGACGTATTTGGACCCGAAAATGCTTTCGGTATGGATGGCGACAGCAGTGTCCGTCGGAATTTTAATGCCCGTATCCAGTTTGAAACGAACCCGCGCCTGATAGGTCTCCGTCAGAGTGACCTTTGACACCTCGCCGATCTTGATACCGCTCATGCGGACCTCATCACCAACCGACAGGCCGTTAATCTTGCCGAAGGTAGCGTTGATCTCGGTATGCTCGGCCGCGTTGACCTTATCCGTCCTAAAGGAAAAAGAACCGACCAACACAAGGAGGACCAGGGTAAACAG
>JAYQGD010000643.1:0-1892 GCA_038140415.1 Rhodospirillaceae bacterium | reverse complement strand
GCGGGTTGCCGGTCGCATACAACACCACCCCCGGCAACGTGGCCGGCCTCGACCTCTGCGACTTCCTGCATTTCTTCATCCAGGATGAGGATGTCGGCACGATCGCTGCCTACACCGAACAAATCCAGCGGCCCGAAGCCTTCCTGGAGGCGATCGCCGCTGCGCGGGCCGCCGGCAAAACCATTGTCGTCATGCATCCGGGCAGAAGCGCCAAAGGCAAAGAGGCATTTCAGTCTCACACCGGCTCCCTCGCCGGGGACTATGACACCATGCGCACCGTGGCGGAGGCGGCCGGCGTTTTGATGGTGGATACGCTGGAAGAATGGGCGGACGTCACCGAGATGCTCGCCCGTTATCCCAATGCATCGACCAAGGGCACCGGTCTGGTGACCTTCTCCGGCGCGCTCTGCGGCATCGCCCACGATCTGGCGGAAGACATGGGGATCGAGTATCCGGAGCCCCATCCTGAGACACTGAAAAAGATCAATGACCGGCTGCCGGATTTTGTCGACGCCAAGAACCCGGTGGACATGACCACCCAGCCGGCGTTCGAGACTGAGCTATTGGGCTATGGTGTGCGGGCGCTGTTGGATGACGACAAGCTGGGCAGCGTGGCAATCTCGGTGCCGTTTGCCCTATTGGGCGACAAGTACATGGACGGGCTGATCCCGTTGATCGACAACAACGAGAAGCTGCTGGCGGTATCGCCGATGAATGACGGCCGGCCCCTGGCCGATGATCTCTCCAAACGCATGCGCGACGCCAACATCGTGCTGCACTATTCGACCGAAAGGATGCTCCGCGCAATCGCGCGGGTTACACAATACGCCAAAAAACTGGAACTGACCGGCGCGCCCGCCAAGACCGAAGAGATTGCCGGCCTGCCGAACATGGACCCCGGCGCTCAGGCCGAATGGCGGGGCAAGGAAATCCTGTCCGCCATGGGCATCAGCGTGCCCAAGGGCGGCCTGGCCAAATCCGCCGACGAAGCCGCCGCCTTGGCCGGCGACATCGGCTATCCGGTGGTGATGAAGGCCCAATCCAAAGACCTGGCCCACAAGACCGAAGCCGGCGGCGTGATGGTCGGCATCGCCGACGAAGACGAGTTGCGCACCGCCTATGATCAGTTGCTGGCCAATGTGGAGGCCTATTCGCCGGGCCTAACGTTGGACGGCATCCTGGTGGAAGCTATGTCCGGCGGCGGCACGGAACTGGTGATCGGCGCCAAGCGCGATCCTCACTGGGGACCGGTGCTGCTGATCGGCTTGGGCGGTATCTGGGTCGAGGCCTTAGGCGATGTGAAACTATTACCCGCCTGGGCGTCCGAAGACTGGATCAAGCAGGAATTGCTCAGCCTCAAAACCGCCAAGCTGCTGACCGGCTTCCGGGGCAAGCCCCCGGCGGATATTGATGCCGTGGCGCGGACCGCCGCCCTGGTCGGCCGATTGATGCTGACCCGGCCCGAGATCACCGAGATCGATATCAATCCGTTGATTGTCCACGCGGAACGAGACGGCGTGACCGCTCTCGACGCGTTAATTGTTACGGAAGACGATTAGGCGATATCGATGACCCGGTCCGATAGCGGATCGGCGTAAAGCTCCGCGACCAGGTCGGCGCGGCGTTCCCGGGTCGCCCGCTGGTTGATATAGCCCTTGTCGGTGATTTCCTTGGCGTCGATCTGCGCCGGTTCGTCCATCAACAGCACCCGTTTCACCCGCCGGCTGGACCCGCCGGCGGTCTTGTTATGTGCGCCGAGGGATTGAGCGATGTGCGCCCGGACTTTTTCATCGGCGATCAATTCCGCCGCGCCCGCCTCCGGCCCCAAACCGGAAAGCCGCCGGCAGCCGTTCAAGTCGGGCCAGGCCAGGACCGCCAGATATTCCTCATCA
>JAYQGD010000642.1:0-1896 GCA_038140415.1 Rhodospirillaceae bacterium | reverse complement strand
ACCCACATCATCAGGGCCTGCGCCCGGAGGCGGCAATGGCGGCGGCGCGCGCGCGATGGCCGGCGTTCAGGTCCAGGCGGCGGCGCAAACCGTCGCGGCCGAGCCACAAGCAATTGCCAAGCCGAGACCGGCCTCTTTCGAAGAAGTGGTGGCGCTAGCCGATCAGATGAACGAGCGCACGTTGCGGGTGGACCTGGTCAATAATGTGCATCTGGTAGCATTTGAGCCGGGCAAGATCGGCATCCGTCTGACCGAGAACGCCGCCCCCAATCTGGCCGACCGGCTTAGGAAGTTTTTGAACGATCAAACCGGCCGCAACTGGTCCGTGCTGATCACCCAGGAGGCCGGCGAGCAAACCCTGCGCCAGCAGGAAGACGCGGAGAAAGCAGCGCGCCGGGCCGAGGTTTCCAAACACCCGATGATGCAGGCCATGCAGGACGTGTTTCCCGGCGCGGAGCTGGAAGATATCCGCACCATCGGCGGCCCGCCCGTGGATGAGGACACCCCGCCGGCCGATGACGAGGAAGGAGAGACCGACATATGAAAAACCTCGGTCAAATGATGAAGCAGGCCCAGGAAATGCAGGCCAAGATGACGGAAATGCAGGATTCTCTGGGCGAGTTGGAAGTGACCGGGTCTGCCGGCGCCGGCATGGTCGAGGTCACCCTCACCGGCAAGAACGAGGCGCGCCGGATCAAGATCGATCCGTCTCTGGCCGGGCCTGACGATATCGAGGTCCTGGAAGACCTGATCGTCGCCGCCATCAACGACGCCAAAGCCAAGGTCGAGGTCCGGGTGCAGGAAAAAATGTCGGAACTCACAGGCGGTCTGCAACTGCCGCCCGGCTTTAAACTGCCGTTTTAGAAGATCGAAGGCGTCTTTTGGCCACCACCGATATTGACCGGCTGATCCAGCTCCTGGCGAAACTGCCGGGGCTCGGCCCCCGGTCCGCCCGCCGCGCCGCGCTGCATCTGATCCGCAACCGGGAACAGCTTCTCCGCCCCCTGGGTCAGGCCATGGAGCAGGCGGCGGACAATGTGCGCACGTGCACCCGCTGCGGCAATCTGGATACCGCCGATCCCTGCGCCATCTGTGTTGATCCGAAACGGGACGGCGCCACCATTTGCGTGGTCGAGGAAGTAGCCGATCTGTGGGCGCTGGAACGAACTTCTGCCTTCAACGGGCACTATCATGTGCTGGGCGGCGTGCTGTCGCCGTTGGACGGGATCGGGCCTGAAGACTTGAACCTGGCCGGGCTGGTCAGCCGCGCCGGCGCGGAGGGCGTGAAAGAAGTGATCCTGGCGACCAGCGCCACGGTGGACGGCAAGACGACGGCCCATTATGTGACTGATCGTCTGGCCGATACGGGCGTCACCGTCTCCGCGCTCGCCCATGGCATCCCCGTTGGCGGGGAGCTCGACTATCTGGATGACGGCACCTTGTCGGCCGCGCTCAAGGAACGGCGGAACTTCTAATCCCGCATCACCTTGACGAGGTTGTCGGCGGCGGCGGTCAGCAGGCCTGAATCCGTGCTGCAGGCGACGAACTGGAAGCCCCAGGAAATGTAGCGTTTTGAGTCTTCGGCGTTACCCGCCAAGATGCCGGGCGCTTTGCCCGCGTCCCGGATGATTTTGCCGGCGGCCTCGATTTCCTTTTGCACGTCTTCGTGGGCCGGATTGCCCAGATGGCCCAGGGATGCCGACAGGTCGGACGGGCCGATAAATACGCCGTCGATGCCGTCGGTGTTGGCGATGGCCTCCAACTGCTTCAGGGCCGAGCCGGTTTCCACCTGCACCAGGATGCAAATCTCGTCCTGGGCCTTATGCAGATAATCCTTGATGCGGCCATAGCGGCTGGCCCGCGTGGAGCCGGCGACGCCGCGCAATCCATCCGGCG
>JAYQGD010000641.1:0-1899 GCA_038140415.1 Rhodospirillaceae bacterium | reverse complement strand
TTGGCCACCTCGGTCACCACCTCGATCATCTGTTCATCCGTGGCCACGGCGACGATTGCCATTTCCGCCTGCTCGGCCAAGTCGCTCAAGTTTGCGGCCGCCCTCGCGCCGCCGCCCGTGGCGTCTTCGACCTTTTCCCAGTCCACGTCATAGACATAGACCTCGTCCTCGCCCCTTTTGAGCAGATGGCCCACCATGGCGGCGCCCATGACGCCCAATCCGATCATCCCGACTTTCATTACTTCCTCCCTACGCTTGGCTGGTCCGGCAAACTTTGCCCTCGCAATTGTTTCTCACTTTATGCCATACTTTGAAATACATAGAATTCTAAGTGGTTTGACGCCAAAAAGATCAAGCACTTAAAACTTGGTTCTATATGTTGAACGGCATTTCACAGGGAGGAAAATGTCATGAAAGCTCTCACCAAGCTGAGCATCGCCGGCGTTGCCGGTCTCGCGGCGGGGCTTGTCGCCGCCGGTCCCGTGGCCGCCCAGTCGGTTGCGGATTTCTACAAAGACAAAACCATCACGATGTGGGTCGGCTACAGCGCCGGCGGCGGGTATGACACCTATGCCCGTACGGTCGCGCGGCACATGACCAAGCACATTCCGGGCAATCCGAAGATCGTGGTGAAGAACAAGCCGGGCGCGGGCAGCATGCTGGTCGCCAACGAGCTCTATAACACCCTGCCCAAGGATGGCACCGCCATGGGCGTGGTCGGCCGCGGCATGCCCATGGAGCCGTTGCTCGGCAACCAGGCCGCCAAGTTTGACGCCAGCAAATATACCTGGCTCGGCAGCGCCAATAACGAGGTCAGCGTCTGCGTCTCCATGAAAGGCATCGGCATCGACTCCGTCGCCGACATGAAGAAAAAGCAAATGACCGTCGGCGGCACCGGCCCCGGCGCGGACACGGACACGTTCCCGAAAGTGCTGAACAACGTGATCGGCACCAAGCTGAAATTGGTCACCGGCTATCCCGGCGGCACCGACGTCAACTTCGCCATGGAGCGCGGTGAGCTGGGCGGCCGTTGCGGTTATTCCTGGACCAGCCTGAAATCCCGCAAAGCCGACTGGCTGAAGGAAAAGAAAGTCACCGTGCTGCTGCAGATGTCCACGGAAAAGCACCCCGACATTCCGGACGTGCCGTTCATCATGGATCTGGCCAGCAACAAGGAAGAACGGGACATCCTGTCCTTCGTTTTCGCCCGTCAGGCCTGGGGCCGGCCGTTTATGGCGCCTCCGGGCATCCCGGCGGACCGGGCCAAGGCTCTGCAGACCGCGTTCATGACGACCATGAAGGACCCGGCTTTTGTGTCTGACGCGACCAAGCAAAAGCTGGAAGTCACCCCGATCAGCGGTGCGCAGATTGAGAAAATGATTGCCGGTCTCTACGCCACGCCGAAGGCCTTGGTCGAAAAAGCCAAGATCGCCACCGACAGCGATGAAAAGACCGAAATCGCCAAGGCGGTGATCCCGATCGAAACGGTCAAGGGTAAGATCACCAAGTTGCGCAACGGCAATCGCCGGGTGTCCTATGCCGGTGAAGGCAAAAAGGGTAACCTGTCGGTCAGCGGCAGCAAGACCAAAGTGATGGTCGGTGGCAAAAAGGCCAAGCGGAAGGCGTTGAAAGAGGGCATGAGCTGCTCCTTCACCTTCCAGGGCTCCGCTGCAAAAGAAATCAACTGCAGCTAAGCCCGTACGTGAATTGAGGGAGACGGGTCACAGATGGATCCGTCTCCCCTTTTTCTTTCAGCCTGATTTTCCCATGCCTCTAGTCCGGAAGACTCATGGAATTTGAAATGCTCGCCATGGCCGGCCAGGCCATTGTCACCATGGCGGATCCCAGCCGGCTGATGTTCCTCGCCTTGGGCGTGATCATCGGGTTGGGACTTGGCGT
>JAYQGD010000640.1:0-1906 GCA_038140415.1 Rhodospirillaceae bacterium | reverse complement strand
GCTCATAACCGTTTGAATTCCCCCACGTCTTGGATAAAATTTCGGCCGAGGGGGAGAAAGCATGTTCATCAAAAACGCCTGGTATGTGGGCGCGCTGGAGTCCGAGGTCGACCGGGAACCCATGGGCCGGGTCATCCTCAACGAGCCCATCGTGTTTTTCCGCAAAGAGGACGGCACGCCCGTCGCGCTGGAAGACCGCTGCTGCCACCGGCACTATCCCCTGTCCCATGGCGAGCTTCACGGCGACCGGCTGCAGTGCAGCTACCACGGCATGATCTATGACGAGACCGGCGCCTGCGTCGAGATACCATCGCAAAAACAGGTGCCGAAGGGCGCCGGCGTGCGCAACTACCCGGTGGCGGAACGCTATCACTGGGTGTGGATCTGGATGGGCGATCCGGCGCTCGCCAACCCGGACGAGATCACCGATTTCCACTGGCTGGACGATCCCAACTGGGGGGCGAAATCAACCCTGATCCATATTGAGAGCGATTATAAGCTGATCGTCGAGAACCTCTTGGACTTGACCCACCTCGCCTATGTGCACCGGACCACCATCGGCAATGACGCGGTGGCGGAAGCGGCAGACACCAAGTTCGACCGGGAGCCGGAATCGGTCCGTGTCACCCGCTGGATCATCGATCAGCCCCCGCCCCCGGCCTTTGTCAAATCAGGCGGTTTCACAGGTAATGTGGACCGCTGGCAGATCATCGATTATTCCCCGCCGGCCTTTGTGCGGCTCGACATCGGCGCGTGTGATACGGGCACCGGTGCGCCGGAGGGCAAGCGCGTCGGCGGGATCGAGATGCGCAACCTCAACGCCATCACCCCGGAAACCGAACGCTCCACCCATTATTTCTGGGGGCAGGCCCACAGTTTCGATATCGAGAACGAGAAAATCACCAATCTGGTGTTCGACACGGTGATGACCGCCTTCCTGGAAGACAAAGAGGTCTTCGAGGCGCAACAGCGGATCATCGATATGAAGCCCGAAGCCGGCCGGGTCAATCTGGCCGGTGATGTGGGCGGCGTGGCCGCCACCGACATCATTTCCCGGAAGATCGCCGAGGAAGCGACGGCTTAAACCTTTACGCCGATCCCCAAATTTCCTCGGCCGTTTCGACGACGCGCTCCAGCTTTTTCCACTGGGCATCCTCGCCGAGTTCGTTGCCCACCACCATGCTGGCGAACCCGCATTGGGGGCTGAGGCACAGGTTTTCCAGCGGCACGTACTGCGCCGCCTCGTCCACCCGGCGCTTCAGATCGTCCTTGGATTCCAGTTCCGCGAACTTTGACGTCACCAGGCCCAGCACCACCATCCGGTCCTTGGGCGCAAAGCGCAACGGCTCGAACCCGCCGGCCCGGTCCGAATCCCACTCCATAAAGAACCCGTCCACGGGGACATTGGCGAACATGCTCTCCGCCACCGGCTCATAGCCGCCTTCGGCGATCCAGGAGCTTTTGAAGTTGCCCCGGCACATATGAACGGTCACCGTCATTTCGTCGGGTTTCTCGGCGAGCGCCATGGCGATGCCTTTGGCGTAGGTCTTCACCAGTTGATCGGGATCGTCGCCCCGCTCCCGCATCTGGCCCTGCACCTTGGGATCGCAGAGCATGGCAAAGGTCGTGTCGTCGAACTGCAGATAGCGGCAGCCGGCGGCATACAGATGACGCACCTCATCGCGATAGGCCTGTGCCAGGTCCTCCCAGAATTCTTCCACATCCGGATAGATATCGTGGCTGATCAGATCACGCCCGCCCCGGTGATAGGCGAGGCTCGGCGACGGAATGCAGAACTTGGCAGTAACGTTGGTGTTGTCGTTCAAATACTTGAAGTGATCCAGCATCACGCCGTTGGGATTGCCGATCTTGGAATGGACCTCCAGGGAATTAATATTATGGCCGG
>JAYQGD010000639.1:0-1910 GCA_038140415.1 Rhodospirillaceae bacterium | reverse complement strand
GTAGCGATCGCGGCCAATACTCGCCCCTTGCAGGCGCAGATCGGGATCCCAAATCCGGCTGACCGTGGTGAGCCCCAAGGGCTGTTGGGTTGAGCCCATGGAGATGCTGCCGATCTTCAAAGCAAGGGCCCGCAGTTTTTGTTTGTCGAGCGTATGGTCGTAGACAATTCTCCCGCCATCCGTTTCCACGGACAAGTTTACGCCGCCCTGGATCGGCGGACAGGCGCGTGTAACCTGGGCGGCTGCGGGACTAAGCCCCGCCAAGAACAGCATCATCGCTGCACAGGCCGATATTCGAAGACCCCTAACTCTCATCTTCGCTTTCGCCGGCCGAGACGCCGGACGACAAGGCCGCCAGCGGATGGCTCCGGTTGACCAGATTCTTCAGCCGGTCTTCCAGAACATGGGTATAAATCTGCGTCGTCGAGATATCCGCATGCCCCAGCATTTGTTGCAGCGCGCGCAGGTCGGCCCCATGCGCCAGCAAGTGGCTCGCGAAAGAGTGCCGGAGAACATGGGGCGACACCCGGGCCGGATCGAGGCCGGCGCGGACGGCCAGGTCTTTGAGCTGCTTGGAAAAGGCGTCCCGCGTCAGATGGCCGCTTTTGGAGGACGCCGGGAAAAGAAACGGCGACACGCCGCCGGATTTGGCCCGGGTATTTCGCTCCTCCTGATAGACGGCAATTGCCTCTCTGGCCGGGTCGCTGAGCGGCACCAGACGCTCCTTATCGCCTTTGCCGCGTACGGTCAGCATCTGCCCGTCACGGGAGATCGAACTGGTGCGTAGGCTCACCAGTTCCGACACCCGAAGCCCCGTGGCATAAAGGATTTCCATCAGGGCGGTAAGGCGAAGTGCGCCTTTCCCGGCGCCGGTACCGCTTCTTGCCTCGCTGAGCAGGCGGTCGACCTCATCCTCGCTAAGGTATTTCGGCAAGGACTGACCAAGCTTTGGCCCGTCTATGCCCGCCGTGGGGTCTTCAGTCCGATATCCTTCGGCAAACAGAAACTGAAAGAACTGCCGCAGAACCGACAATCGCCGCGCCACGGTGGACACCGCGTTCTTGCGGCTCCGAAGCTGCGCCAGATAGTCCCTGATATGGGCATCCCCGGCCGCCTCAATCGACAGCTTGCGCCGGTGCTGGAACAGGGAAAAATCTTCGAGGTCCCGGCGATACGCCGCCACGGTGTTCAGCGACGCGCCCCGTTCGGCAGCGATCATCTCCAGGAAAATGTCCACTTGTTTGGAGGGCGGCGCCTTGGGGCGGGCCCGCCTGGGATATTTGAAAGGTTTCTCTCCAGCCAGGCTCATATACCGGCGGCGAGCGCAGCCTCCAACGCCAGAGACCGGGCGTCCTCCCCAAGGCCGACATTCCAAAGACTATAGACCACCCGGTTCATGACAATCGAATTGGCTTGGATCGGACCGTTCCCGCCAAGGGCCAGCAGGGATAGAAGGACCGTTTCGCCCACCCTGACATTGTTGGAGGCGATCTTGAGCGAGCGCCAGATCGCCGGCTGAGGCATCAGCGCGGTTCCCTGCGGCGGCCCATCCAGCAGCGCGTCCCATCTGGCGGCGGGCACTTGATCACCGAGCGCACTCATCAGGTCAAAGAGCAGCGCCGCATCGGCCACCGCTTCCTCCATGTTCACCTGCTTCTCTTCAGATTGTTTGGTTCTGGCCGCCCACCAGCGGTCCAAAATTTCAGGCTCCCATTCCTCATCCGGGACCGCGCCCGCGATCCGCGCCAACGGCAGCAGACTATTCAACACACCGGCCGCGTTCTCATCCACGGCCGCCGCTGATTTCAGCATTGTCAGCCACTGCAGGGCGGAGGCCGTCTCGCGCGCCGCCAAAAAGGCGCGCACGGCATCCGGTGCAAACCAGATGAAATCCTGGCCGGGTTCAATCC
>JAYQGD010000638.1:0-1911 GCA_038140415.1 Rhodospirillaceae bacterium | reverse complement strand
GCCTGGATCATTTCTCCGGTTTCCGGATCGGGACCAATGTCGCGGGGCAGGGACAAGAGACCCAGCGCCGTATCAAGATCAATCTCCGCCGGGTTCATGTCCTTGGTGATGGTCATCCGCTTGGGCTTCTTCTTGCCTTCGGGCTCACCCAATTGAACATAAAAGCCGTAAGGCCCGCGCCGCAGGGTCACCTGGAAGCCGCTCTGCGGATCCAGGCCCAGCTCTTTCGGGCCATTGTCGGCGAGGCCCGCCGTCGGGTCGTCGCCGTTGGGCACCGCCAACGGGCGGGTGTGTTTGCAATCCGGATAGTTGGAGCAGCCGATGAACGCGCCATAGCGGCCCAACTTCAGCGACAGTTGGCCGTCATCGCAGTTGGGGCATTTGCGCGGGTCTTCGTCGCCGTTGGCCCGGAAGAAGTGCGGGCCCAGCAAATCGTTCAGCGCATCCAGCACTTGGCGGACGCGAAGATCGGCGGTGCCGTCGACGGCCTCACTGAAATTGCTCCAGAACTCGCGCAGGACCGCCTTCCACTCGGTGCGGCCGCCGGAAATATCGTCCAGCTTTTCTTCCAATTCGGCAGTGAAGTCATACTCCACATACTTGGTGAAGAAGCTCGACAGGAAGGCGGTGACCAGCCGGCCCCGGTCTTCCGGGATGAACCGGCGTTTGTCGATATGGACGTAATTGCGTTCCTGCAAAACAGACAGGATGGAGGCGTATGTCGACGGCCGGCCAATGCCCAGCTCTTCCAGGCGTTTCACCAGACTCGCTTCGGAGAAGCGGGGCGGCGGCTGGGTAAAGTGCTGTTCCGGTGTGACGCCTGTGCGGTTCAGCGCCTCGCCTTCCTTCATGTCGGGCAGGATGCGGTCCTTGTCGTCATCATCCTGATCGTCGCGGCCTTCCTGATAGACGGCAAAGAAACCATCGAAAGCGATGACCGAGCCGGTCGCCCGGAGCGTCACCCCATTGTCAGAGGGGCCGCTGCCGACCGGACGCAGGTCCACGGCCACTTGGTCCAGGACCGCCGATTCCATCTGGCTGGCGACCGTGCGGTTCCAGATGAGCTGATAAAGCTTGCGCTGATCGTCATCCAGCATCGACAGGCTGGACGGCAACCGGCTGATGTCGGTCGGGCGGATAGCCTCGTGCGCTTCCTGGGCGTTCTTCGCCTTGCTCTTATAAACACGCGGCGAGCCCGGCAGATACTGCGAACCGTAGCGCAGCCCGATATGGGCGCGGCAGGCGTCAATCGCCTCGTTGGCCATGGAAACGCCGTCGGTCCGCATATAAGTGATCAGGCCGACCGTCTCGCCGTCCAAATTGATCCCTTCATACAGTCTTTGCGCGATCTGCATGGTGCGCTTGGCGCTGAAGTAGAGCTTGCGCGCGGCTTCTTGCTGCAGGGTCGAGGTGGTGAAGGGCGGCGGCGGATTGCGCCGGGATTGTTTACGCTCGATCTTGGAGACGCCGAAGTTCGCGCCTTCGATCTTAGCGACGGCGGCCTTGGCGGCCTCTTCCGTGCGGATCGCCATCTTGTCCAGTTTTTCACCGTCGAGATGGGTCAGTTGCGCCTGTACGGCCTGACCGGCGGCGGTGTTGAACAGGGCTTTGATCGACCAGTATTCCTCGGAGATGAAATTCTCGATCTCCGTCTCGCGCTCGCAGATGAGCCGGAGCGCGACGGACTGGACCCGGCCGGCGGACTTGCTGCCCGGCAATTTGCGCCAGAGAACCGGGGATAGAGTAAAGCCCACGAGATAGTCCAGCGCACGGCGCGCCATGTAGGCGTCGACCAATTCATTGTCCACGTCACGGGGATGGTCGAAGGCGTCGAGGATGGCGTTCTTGGTGATCTCATTAAAGACCACCCGTTTGACGTCCACATTGTCGAGAAGCTTCTTCTCTTGGAGA
>JAYQGD010000637.1:0-1914 GCA_038140415.1 Rhodospirillaceae bacterium | reverse complement strand
AGGAAGAACTGCACCCCCCAGACCAGGGACACCAGGATCGCCATACCCACATCCGGCTGCATCAACAGCAATGTCATCACCGAGGCATAGAGCCCGACCGACACCAGATAGCCGGGAAAACCTTCCTTCAGCCGCCACTCGGCGAACATCCAGGCGGCGATGACGGCGAAGCCCGGCTTCACAAACTCGCTCGGCTGCAGGGAGAAGCCGCCCAGACTGATCCAGCGGGTGGCGCCCTTAATCTCGGCGCCGCTGACCAGCGTCACAGCGGTCAACGCCATCCCGCCGGCGAACACCACCACCGCCAGGCGTTTGACCCCTTGCCGGTCCAGCAACGAAATGGCCAGCATGCCGATCAGGGCGATGGGCATCACTACGAACTGACGGCGGGCGAAATAGAATGTATCCAGATTGAGCCGTTCGGCCACCGGCGGACTGGCGGCCAGCGCCAGGATGGCGCCGGCGGCAATGATGGCGATCAACGCGGCAATCATCCAGCGGTCAACGGTCCACCACCAGCGGCCCAGGAGGCTGATATCGGTGCGGGAGAACGCGGTCATGACAGCGCCTCCACCAAATGCCGGAAGGCGGCGCCCCGCGCTTCGAAATTTTCAAACTGGTCGAAAGAGGCGCAGGCCGGCGACAGTAGCACCGTGGCGCGCCCGGCCGAGGCCTGCGCGTTTTCATGAGCCTTGGCGAGCGCTGTCTCAAGATCGCCGCACATTTCCGTCTCGGCCTTGCCTTGGAGAAGCCCGGCGAAGGTCTCCGCCGCCTCGCCGATCAGATAGGCCCGGCTGACCCGGCCCAGCTCTTCCGCCAGGGCGTCCAGATTGTCTTCCTTGAATTCGCCGCCGGCGATCCAGTGGATGTTCTCATAGCAGGCCAGTGCCCGGGACGCGGCCTCGGTGTTGGTCCCCTTGCTGTCATTAATATAAGAGACCCGGCCAATGGTGCGGATCATCTCCTGACGATGGGCAAGGCCGGCGAAACTTTGGATAGCGGCGACGATGGTTTCCGCATCGATCCCGGCGACCTTGGCGGCGGCATAAGCGGCGGCGGCATTTTGCCAGTTGTGGCTGCCGGGCAAGGTCGGCAGACCGGTCATGTCCATGATCTCGGTCTGGCCATAGTCCAGATCGTCAATCAGCCTGCCATTTTCCACATAGACACCGCCGGGAGTCCGTGCGCTGCCGGAGATCGGCGTCAGGTTCTTACCGCCATGGAACGCGCCGGAGACCATCATCTCCAGGCTCAGCCCCCGGCAGTTGGCGTCTTCCATGCCGATGATCGCGTGGCCGTCGTCCTTGGCGCGGTCAAAAATGATCTTCTTGGCAGCCACATAGCCGTCCATGCCGCCATGCCGTTTGAGATGATCCGGCGTGATATTCAATAGAACCGCTACATCAAGAGCGATGGAGGGCACCCGCTCCAACTGATAGGAGGACAGTTCCAGCACATAGGTGCCGTTGTCGCCGAGCGGCGCCATCTCCAGCGCCGGAATACCGTAGTTGCCCCCGATCTCCACCGGCCGGCCGGCCGCCTTGAGAATATGACCGATCAGCGCTGTGGTGGTGGATTTGCCGTTGGTGCCGGTGATGCCGACATAGCGCGCGCCTTGAACCGTGCGGGCCAGCAGATCGACGTCGCAGATGATTTCCGCGCGGCTTTCCATGGCATTAGCCGCAATGGCGTGGGGCTCGGGATAGGTGTGCGGAATGCCGGGGCTCAGGACCAGTGTCGCAACCTTGGACCAGTCGGCTTGATAAAGATCGGCCAGGTCTACGCCGTGGCCGGCCGCCTCGTTCCGCCGCGCCTCGCCATCGTCCCAGGCCCACACGCTCGCTCCGCCCGCCGCCAAAGCGCGCGCCGCCGACAGGCCGGACTTGCCGAGGCCCATCACGGCGACCGTCTGAT
>JAYQGD010000636.1:0-1918 GCA_038140415.1 Rhodospirillaceae bacterium | reverse complement strand
GAGCGCCACGTTTACACCGTGGATGTCGGCGGTTCGATCCCGTCACCGCCCACCATTTTTCTCGTTTGCCGGAGTAACACCTAATGGCCGCACCAGGCTCATCGAAGAAAGTCATTTATGCGGCGCTCGCCGGCAACGCGCTGATCGCGGTCACCAAGTTTGTGGCCTCGGTGCTGACCGGCAGTTCGGCCATGCTCAGCGAGGCGGTTCACTCCCTTGTCGATACCGGGAACCAGGGCCTGCTGCTCTACGGGATCAAGCGCGCCAACAAACCGGCAGATGAACACCACCCGTTCGGCTATGGGATGGAACTGTATTTTTGGACCTTCGTGGTGGCGATCCTGATTTTCGGTCTGGGCGCCGGCGTATCGATCTTCGAGGGCGTCTCCAAAATCAAAAGTGAACACCCGGTTCTCAATCCGGTCATCAACTATGTGGTATTGGGTGTCGCCATGGTGTTCGAGGGATTCGCCTGGTGGGTCGCGTACAAGGAATTCAAAAAGCGCCAAGGCTCGCGCTCTTTCTTCTCATCTATTCGTTCGAGCAAGGACCCGACGGTATTTACGGTTCTGTTTGAAGACAGCGCCGCGATGATGGGACTCGTCGTCGCCTTCATCGGCGTGTATTTGGCCGACGCGCTGAACAATCCCATTTGGGACGCCGTGGCCTCCATTACTATTGGGGTGATCCTCGCGGCAACCGCGGCATTTCTTGCGTATGAGGCCAAAGGTTTGCTCATTGGTGAGGGCGCCAATCGGGAAGTCGTGTCGGGGATTCGCAAAATTGTGGATGCCGAAGAAAATGTTCTGGCGATCAACGAGGCGTTGACCATGCACCTGGGACCCAATGACATTCTTTTGAATATCAGCGTGGACTTCGCCGAAAATCTGAGCGCCAACCAGGTGGAAGCCACCATTTCCCGCTTTGAATCGGAGATAAAGTCAGCCTTTCCAACGGTTACCCGCGTGTTCATCGAGGCCCAGAGTATGGTGTGCCACCAAGAGGATGCGTCTGGTGGAGACGGAGATGACGGAGACCCCCAATAGTCAAGGGCGTCTGTTCCTGGTTAACATCGACTAAATTCTTGAATTTTCGAATATTTTGCCCAAAATTTACGGGTGAAACGGCCTCGGAGAGAGACGGATTAGACTAGTGCAGTTCGGCGTACGGAGTTTGCTTGACACCCCGACGGGCGTTGATTACATACCGCTCGCGAACGAGCTAAGCTTTGGGGGCGTAGTTCAGTTGGTTAGAACGCCGGCCTGTCACGCCGGAGGTCGCGGGTTCGAGTCCCGTCGCTCCCGCCAGATTCTCAAGGCCGAAGGCTAGGAAGAAAGCACAACACAGGATCCCCTGATGGAAAATTTGCTCGTTCAATATTTCCCCATCCTGATTTTTATTGGCATCGCCGTCGGCTTGGCCGTGGTGATGGTCGTCGCGTCGCTGGTTCTGGCGCGGCAAAAGCCGGATACGGCGAAATTGTCGGCTTACGAGTGCGGATTTGAAGCGTTCGAGGACGCCCGCATCAAGTTCGATGTCCGGTTCTATCTGGTCGCCATCCTGTTCATCATCTTTGACCTGGAAGTCGCCTTCCTGTTTCCCTGGGCGATCAGCCTGGGCGAAATCGGCATGGTCGGATTCTGGTCCATGGTTGTCTTCTTGGGCATCCTGACCATCGGCTTTATCTATGAGTGGAAGAAGGGGGCCCTGGAATGGGAGTAGACCAGCCGGCATCCTTGGTTGATCAGCACGGGCAGCCCCTGGCGCCGGGTGCGCAACAGGATCTGATCCTCAAGAACGTGACCGATGAGCTGACCGACAAAGGTTTCGTCGTCGCCAATCTGGATAAGCTGGTGAATTGGGCGCGGACCGGGTCCCTATGGCCGATGACGTTCGGTCTGGCCTGTTGCGCCGTTGA
>JAYQGD010000635.1:0-1918 GCA_038140415.1 Rhodospirillaceae bacterium | reverse complement strand
TTCACCGGCGATGCGGGCTTCTGGTATCACATCGGCGAGATTGAAACGATGGTCCGCTGGAACATCAACGCGGTCATCGTGGTCAATAACAACTCCGCCGGCAACCAATCCAAGACCGGGTTCGACCGGGCCTATGGCGGCAACCAAACCGAACAGGCCAAGGAGATTTGGAACTTCACCCACGTCAATTTCGCCAACATCGCCAATGAGATCGGCGCGCTGGGCATCCGGGTGGAAAAGCCCGGCGACTTCAAAAGCGCACTGGATCAGGGTCTCAGCGCCAACCGCCCGGTGATCATCGACGTGGTCACCGACGTGGACGCCATCGCGCCGGTGGCGGTGACGGGGTAGGGGGATGTCCCCCTCCTCTTCATCGGTCGAGGAATCCCAGGCGGACGCGGATCAACGCAAGGCCAAGGGAGAATTTGTCCGGGGCGTGAGTAAATTCCGCTCGGTCCTGGGAGAGGACCCGAAGTTCCCGTCGGAGCCGGGCCGCTATCATCTTTATGGCGCCCTCAATTGCCCATGGTGCCACCGGGTCACCTTGGCGCGGAATGTCCTGGGCCTGCAAAAAAGCCTGACCATGGACGTCGTGTTTCCGAACCGGACCGGGGAGGACGATCCGTTGGGCGAAGGCTTTTGGGAATTTAATCCGTCCCGGTTCGCAACGGTCACCGGAGCGCCGCTGCCCGAATGCACGGAAGAAACCGGGAGCGGGGAAAGCTACCGGCTGGTCAAACAAATCTACGAAGCCGAAGGCTCGGCAGAAACCTCCGTGCCGGTCCTCTATGACAAGAAAAGCAAAGCCATCGTTTCAAACGAGAGCGCTGAGATCGTGCGTATGCTGAACCGGGAAGCCGGCAACCTGGGGAGCGACTTGCCCGAGGAGGAGCGGCCCGATCTCTATCCGGCGGGCGATAGCAACGAGCGACTCCGTGTCGAGATCGATGAGCTCAACGACGAGATCTACACCAACATCAACAACGGCGCCTATAAGGCCGGCTTCTCATCGAACCAGGAGGTTTATGAGGCCGCCTTTGCCAATTATTTCGAGATGCTGGACACGCTGGAAGAACGGTTGGGGAGCGACGGCCGGCCGTTCCTGACCGGCGACGCGTTTACCGAAGCGGACCTCCGCCTGTTTCCGACTCTCTTCCGCCATGATCCCGTCTACTACATCCGGATGAAGCTGAACGGCGCGCGCATCCTGGACTACCCCCACCTGTGGCGCTGGCTCTGCCGGGTCTATGCGATCCCCGGTGTCGCGGCGAGCAACTCTCTAGTTCACTGCCGGCAGGGCTACTTCGGCCGGTCTTGGAACAATGTCATCCCGGTAGGACCGTTGTATCCCATGAGCTACCCGGACGCCTATGAGCATCCGGAACTGGCGGGTATTCCCATCAGCACTGGCAGCTAGCGTTCCATTATTTGAGGACAGAACTACCCTGTCCGTTTGGTGGCGGAAACGGACTTGTTGTCATCGGATGCCGTTGGGCCGCTCTTAGCCAATTTCTGACCTCTGGATTTCAGATATTGAGGTGCTGAGTATCGCTGGTGTGGTTTGTGAACGCTATTATTTTTGACAACTGAAGGCTCAAAGGGAGAAAATTTCTCTCGCAGGTTTGGCTCTTTTAGGAGAGGTCAATGAATTACATTAGAGCTTCAATTTTGGTGTCGGCAGTATTTTTCGTTGGATTGTTCTTTGACATTGAGCCAGCGAATGCCAAGAGCAACGTCGAACTCAACGGCTAATCTTGTCTAGCCCACCTGTTAGAAACCACCCGTCGTTGGGTCATCTAAATCCTGCGGCATCCGAGAATTTCTCTATCTTCTTGCGGAAATGACGAATGGTCGGATTGTCCTGATCGCGGGCGTTGGTCCAGAATCAAGTACCAAGCGAGGGAGAATTAAACACGAT
>JAYQGD010000634.1:0-1919 GCA_038140415.1 Rhodospirillaceae bacterium | reverse complement strand
CGAAGGAGATGTCCGCCCGCCCCTGGACGAGGCCGAGATGACCGCCCTCGCCAAAAGTCTCAAAGGTGCGGAGAGCGTCGCGGTCCTGTTCCTGCACGCCTATGCCAACCCGGTGCATGAAATCCGCGCCAAGGAGATACTGGAAAAGGAATGCCCCGGCCTGTTCGTCAGCGTCTCCCACGAGCTATCTCAGGAATACCGGGAATATGAACGCTGCTCCACGGTCGCAGCCAATGCCTATATCGGGCCTAAGGTCCGCGACTATTTAGCCGGGATCGAAGACCATATCCGCGACGACGGGTTCGACGGGCCATTCCTGGTGGTGCAATCCACCGGTGGTTTATATGAGGCTGAACAGGCCAAGTCCGAATGCATCCGCATGCTGGAATCCGGCCCGGCCGCCGGCGTGATCGGCACCAAGGCGCTCTGCGAGATCATCGGTCTGGACGACGCCATTTCCTTCGACATGGGCGGCACCACGGCAAAGTCTGGCGTGATCTATAAGGGCGAAGTGCTGACCACGGGCAATACGCTGGTCGGCGGCTATGATCAGGGCCTGCCGATCCAAATCTCCATGATGGATATTTTCGAGGTGGGCACCGGCGGCGGCAGCCTTGCCTATCTGGATGAGGCAGGCGCACTGCATGTGGGGCCGCAAAGCGCCGGCGCGGACCCCGGTCCGGCCTGCTATGGCCTGGGCGGCGACCGGCCAACGGTAACCGACGCCAATCTGGTGCTGGGCCGCTTGGACGGCGACAAATTCCTGGGCGGTGAAATGACCCTGGATAAAGACGCCGCCGAAAAAGCCATCGAAACCCACATCGCCAAGCCGTTAAACCTGGACGTGACCCAGGCCGCCGACGGCATCCTGCGGATTGCCTCGACCGCCATGTCCTATGCGGTCAAAGGCGTGTCCACCGAGCGCGGATTGGACGCTGCCGCCTTCGCCATGGTCGCCTATGGGGGCGCCGGGCCGCTGCACGCCACCCAGGTCGCCCGCGAGATCGGCATGAAACAGTTCATCATCCCCCTATCACCGGGGAACTATTCCTCCTTCGGCATGCTGTTTTCAGACCTCCGCTATGACTATGTCCGCACCGCGCCGGGCCGCCTGACCGATATAGATTTCGACCAGGTCGAAAAGCTGTATGTAGAGATGGCCGAACAGGGCCGCGCCGCCATCGAACGCACCTCCATCGCGCCGGAAGATATCGTCATCAGCCGCGCCGCCGACATGCGCTATGTGGGCCAGGAACACCCGGTGGCCGTGCCTCTGCCCGACGCCTTGTTCGAAGGCCCGGACCGCGACGGCATGAAGCAAGCCTTCGATGACGTACACAAAATCCGCTACGGCACCAACGCCCCGGCGGAACCCGCCGAGATCGTCAGCCTGCGGTGCTCGGTCACCGGGTTGATGCCCGTCCCGGAATTGGCCAGCCACGACATGGGCGAAACCGAGCCGGCCCGGGACGCGGTCACCGGCACAAGGCCCGTGTTCTTCCACCGGGACCAGGGTTTCGTCGAGACCACGTGCTATGACCGGACGAAACTGACCGCCGGCAATGTGATCACCGGCCCGGCGGTGATCGAAGAACACGCCTCGACCACATTACTGCCGCCCGGCGACACGCTGGAAGTGGATGCCTATCTCAACCTGGTGATCAGCGTGGGAGGGGCGTAAGTCATGGCCAATGAGAAGACCTACTCCGCGACCGATCCGATCACCACGGAGATCGTGCGCAACGGCGTGCTGGCAGTGACCGAGGAAATGAAGACCAACCTCATGCGCACCGCCTACAACACCATTATTTACGAGGCCCTGGATTTCACCGTCGGTCTGTTCACGCCGGAGGGCGAGACCGTGTCCATCGGCATCGGCCTGCCCATGTTCATCCGCGGCATGGCGGAAACGGTGAAGG
>JAYQGD010000633.1:0-1922 GCA_038140415.1 Rhodospirillaceae bacterium | reverse complement strand
GGGTGACGGTCAACTTCTTCCCCCATGTGACGGCGCTGCCTGAACTGACCGGCACCGAGACGCTGGTCACCGTGCTGCTCTCCTTACTCGGCCTGGGTGCTATGCGGACAGTCGAGAAGTTTGGAGGCAGGGCAAAGTAATCAACCTCAATTGAGAGAGCGGCCATCAAGTTGGCCGCTCTCCAGAAACCTGATTAGCTAAAGTCTTTGTCGATGAAGCCCAAGGTATTGGCGTTTTCCAGGATCGTGCGGACTTTTGCACGGTCCAAGCCGCTTGGGACTTCCGCGTCGATCTCCAATTTCAGCGAAACGTCGCTGCCCGGGATCGTTGTCAGTTGCTCAACGATGGCCTCGACGATCTGATGCATGTCCCGCGCCGGGCGGTCGGATGAAATCATGACCGTGCCCACAAAACGCTTGGGCTTGTCGTCCGCTTCGTCTTTTGGTTTAGGCGCGTCACCCGGCTTGTCTGGATCGCCCCCTGGCGGCGGACTTGGTTCTCCACCGGTTCCCGGCTCTGGTTCCGGCGCGGGACGATGTTGTTCTGCTACATCGGGCTTTACGATAACGCTGTCGGCATCGATCACGACCAGTGCGTTCATGGCCTTTTCAATCAGAAGCCCCTTATAGGAAGCCTCGGCTTCATCCCACCGTTCAGCATAGGCAAACGGGCCAGGCAACATGCCGCCGATAGCCGCCTGAACGGCCTTCGCCAGAACATCGCGGTTCTTGAGCCTTGGAAGATACGTGTAGCGGTTCAGATACTCCCACAAGTCCTTCAGGTGTAGGTGATCCTTTCCATTCCAAATGTATTTCTGAAGCTCCCGGTCCAGACGGGTTGGCCCAAGCTCGGGCAATAGCCCCTCGTCACTCACCAGCTTCTTACTGGAACGCGCCAATATCCCATCCTGGGCTGGAACTTTAGACGAAACCCATTCGACTTCCGCCTGGGCGCTCTCTTGCCAAGGATAGAGAAGATAACACCAGGCTTCCTTGAGACGGGTTTTGACGGTCTCTGCTGCTTCGCCAGCTTTCGATCTGGCCAACGCGCTGTCGCTCTGCGTCAGGTTGAGCCGTTCGGTTTCCCTGACAATCTCGGCCCATGCGAGAGAGGCGCGCATGGCATCCTTCAGGCCTTCGAGCTGCCGGTTTTCCGCCGCCAGGAAAATCAACATGTTCCGATAGACGCGCGGCGTATTCCCCCGCTGCATCAGAATATCCTTGGCCTCGGTCATCGCATCGGAGCCATCTCGTCCCGTATGCGGATGAGCCACGCCTAACACGACGGCACGAATGCCACCGGCCTCGTCCGGCACATCGGAAGAGCCGCCGGGAGCCACTTGAACGGCGTCGAAATGCCCCCGGTCTGCCAGACCGTTTATGTAGGTGGTCAAGGCCTTGTCGATCTCAATCAGGACTAGGGCTTCTTCAAGTTGCCCCGCCCGATCGGCGGCAATTCGGTTCAGGCTTGGGTTCTCTGAATACCAATAGCGGCCCAGGTCGCTATGCATGTACTTGGCCTGGTTGGCCAGCCGCCGAAGCGCGTCCCCAAAGATTGCGGGCCGTTCGCCTGGTTGCACGACGCCAAGATTGATTTGCTTGTCATCGAGCCCCTTGTTTTCCTGCCCCTGGGAGGGCGCTGTCCCCATGAAGATCGTGCGCGCAACCCGACGTGTCGCGGAATACCTGGCAAGGTTTGGTGCGGCTTGGTCGATCTTCAGCGGCGTGGAGTTTCCACCGTCAATGTCTCCAGCGATGATGGCTTGCCACTGGACCTGGAGATAGTGAAGGAGCTCCGGTTCCACCCGCGCCGAGTTCACGGCAACGCTGCCCGGCATGATAATGACCGAAGGGTCGTTGCTGATCCAAAGCTCGTGAATGTCCTGCGCCATTAGCCGCAAGACGCCGCGTGTACGCTGGAAC
>JAYQGD010000632.1:0-1924 GCA_038140415.1 Rhodospirillaceae bacterium | reverse complement strand
TTTTACGAAAGGCGATCATCCTGCCCTGGTTCGCCCGGAAATCCGGGCGTCCATATCTTTGATCATATAGAGTTTCCGGGCTGTGTGTCTAGGCTTTCGAGCCGGGTCGGAGGACGGATTCCGGGGGATTTGAAAGATGTGGATTCGGTCACGCAAAGCCGGCGCTCTCGTTGGTGCGAGCCTTCTCGTCATTTTGAGTGGTTGTGTTCAATCGATCGGATTGGATCCGACGCCGGTCAGCCGTAATGACGGTCAGCCGGTCAAGCAACAGAACTTCGCCGAGTTTACCGACGTGCCCATTCCCGGTGAATCGAAAATGGACATGGACCGGACCGTGGTCTTCGGCGCGCCGCAGGGCTGGATCGGCCGGCTGTCCATCCAAAGCAGCACCCACGCCGCCCGCATCTTCGACTTCTTCAAGCAACGCATGCCGGAATACGGCTGGCAGGAGATCGCGTCGGTCCGCGCCGCCACCAGCTTCATGACTTATGACCGGGACGGCCGGGTGATGACCATCCAGATCCAGGCCGGCACCCCGCTTAATCTGGACAAGGCCCTGGTCGATATGACGGTCTCGCCCAAGGGCGGCAGCCCGGTCCCGCAGCCCGTGGCCCAGCCCGTGTCCACGCCGACGGCATTTAATCAGCCGGCCGTGATGATGGAGCCGGAGGGACCGCTCCCGCCTAAATAGCCCGGCAGGAACCCTCTCCCTCAGAACACGCCGTGTTCTTCGACCTCCCCCATCAAGGGGGAGGTGATTTTATGCGCGCGTCTCGCCTCATCCCCCCTCCCCTCGTGGGAGGGGGTCAGGGGGAGGGGGACACCTAAAAACTTTCCCCGCGCCGTCTCATTTATTACTCTTCGGGAAACACTGACGGAGAGACTTCCATGACTGAGGTTGTGATCATCGACGGGGTGCGGACGCCCATCGGTAGGTATGGCGGCGGGCTGTCGTCGGTCCGCCCGGACGATCTGTTGTCCTATACATATAAGGCGCTGGCGGAGCGCACCGGCATCGACCCGGCGGAGCTGGACGAGGTGTTCGCCGGCTGCGGCAACCAAGCCGGTGAAGACAACCGGGACGTGGCCCGCATGTCTCTTCTACTCGCAGGCTTCCCCCAGGAAGTGCCGGGCATCACAGTGAACCGGAACTGTTCCTCGGCCTTGGGCGCGGTAAATCTAGCGGCGCGGTCGGTCCTGGCGGACGAGGGCTCTCTCTATATCGGCAGCGGCGTCGAAAGCATGAGCCGCGCGCCCTGGTCCATGCCCAAGCCGGACAAGACCCCGACCACGGCGCCGCCCAAAGTCTATGACACGACCGTGGGCTGGCGCTACGAGAACCCCAAGCTGGACGAGATGTATCCGATCATTTCGCTGGGCGAAGGGGCGGAACTGATTGCCGAAGAAATGCAGATCAGCCGGGAGGAACAGGACGCGTTCGCGCTGGAAAGCCACTCCCGCGCCATTGCCGCCATCAACGCCGGCAAGTTCAAGGATGAGATCATCCCGGTCGGCGTGCCCCAACGCCGGGGCGATCCGATCCTAATCGATACGGATGAGCATCCCCGCTACACCCGGAGCAACGGCCATCTGGATTTCGCCATTAATATGGACGATCTCGGCAAACTGCGCCCGGCGTTCAAGAAAGACGGCTCGGTCACCGCCGGCAATTCCAGCGGCATCAATGACGGCGCGGCCGCACTTCTCATGTGCAGCCGGGAGAAAGCCGAGGCCATGGGTAAGAAGCCATTATTGCGCTGGATGGGCTCGGCGTCGGCTGGGACCGACCCCCGCTACTTCGGCTACGGCCCGGTGCCGGCGACGGAGAAACTCCTCGACCGGTTCAACCTCAAGATCGAGGACATCGGCCTGGTGGAACTCAACGAAGCCTTCGCCGCCCAGGCCATCGGCTGCATGCGCCGGC
>JAYQGD010000631.1:1110-1927 GCA_038140415.1 Rhodospirillaceae bacterium | reverse complement strand
CGCCGGAGACCTCAAAGCCGGGCACGCCGGCCCCGTCGGGCGAGGCGCCCGCATCAAGTTCACAGTCTGGGGCAACTACCTCACCCGAACCGCAAGACCCGGCGGGAGAGACTCTGGAACAACGCCGCGCCCGGAAACTGGCGGAGGATCAGGCCGTCAATGACGCCTTGGAAAAGTACAAGAAGAAATACTTCGACAAGGATGACTCGGTGAGCCTGACGCCGGCGGAACAAACGCTGGCCGAGCAGGAGATCGAACGCATCGCCAAGATGTCGCCGGAAGAACGGGCCGCAGAACAGGCCAAGAGCGAGCGGACCGATAAGGTCATCAAGGACCTGAACATGGGTGATCTGCTGAATGAGGCGGAAAAGGATTTGAACAACGGCGAGATGGCGTTCTACGGCAATAACGTGGCGGCCGGCCTTCAGGTCGCCGGGGAGGGCGCGAAGCTGTATCTGGAGACGGCGGGCGGCAAGGCGGGCGCAGCCGCCGCCGGCGTGCTGGATGCGACCGAGGATGTTCTGACTGGTTCTGCCGTCAAGAAAGGCACCGGCGTGGCGAATATCGCGGCGGAAGCCCTGCCGGAACCCTATCAGGAGGCGGTCAAAATCACGACGTCCACCATCAACACAAGCGCCGATGCGGCGGAGACGGCGGAAACAGCAGATGATCCCAATAAGGCGACTGGACTTCGCGACTCCGAAACCGCGCTTGGCTGGCTGAAGAGCAAATTTGAACTTGCCAAGAACAGTCCGGTGGGACAGAAAATTTCCATGTGGCTGGGCGGCGCCAAACGGGTCACCAAATCCGTGCGGAT
>JAYQGD010000631.1:0-1100 GCA_038140415.1 Rhodospirillaceae bacterium | reverse complement strand
CTCGGCGCGACCATGTGACCAACATGTAGATGATTTCAACCAACAGGGGGCGGATCGCTAAGGTGCGGGAGAAAAACAAACAGACCCAGGAACGGCTCAGCGAACAAGTCGAGCGACAACGCCGGGGCGAGGAAATCTTTGCCCTCTGTGAGAAGGACCCGTCCTGCAGCACGGGCGCTCAAGCTCCCAAGGTTGTGCAGCCATGATCATTAAGATCGGGCGCGCCCGCGGCAATGATGTGGTTGTCGACAATCCCACCGTCTCCCGGCAACATGCGGAGCTTGAGGTCGAGGACGGGCAGATCGTGCTGAAAGACCTGGGCAGCGCGTCCGGCACCTATGTCATGGATGGGGCGGGGGAGCTGGAACGCACCACCTATATGGTGGTCACCGAAAACAGCACAATCGCCGTTGGCTCGGAACAGCTCTACGTGAAGGACATAATTGATCGCATGGCCAAGGAATCCCGCCAGACCCGCTATGAACGCAATCCACTGACCGGAGAGATCGTGAAAAAATGAGACGGCTGATACTAGGGGTGGCGTTTTTGGCGGCGGCGATTGTCGCCATGTTTATCATGCACGCCGCTTTGCCGGACGCGCTGGCCACGGTCCTGTTGGACAAGGGCGGGCTGTTCTATCCCTGGTCGGTGCAGAACATCATGTGGCTGTTTTTCTTCTTCGGGCTGGCGGAGCTCTTGAACCGGTATTTCGACGCACGGATCGACCAGCGGCAACTGTCCATGAATTACCTGCCGGAGGACGAGACCACGATCCTGGTCAAAACCGATTTGCCGCCGATCTATAAGAAAGTCACCCTGTCCAAGGATTCCGAAAAACTCTTTCTACCCGGTCTTATCCGGCGCATCGTCGCGGCGTTTCAGACCACCGGCTCGATTGAGAGCGCCAGCGCCATTCTCAATAGTTCCATCGAGTTGCGGTCCCATGATCTGGATTTGCGCTACAGCATTTTGCGATACGTCATGTGGGTAATCCCAACCTTCGGCTTTATCGGCACCGTCGTTGGCATCGCCCTGGCGCTCAATTTTGCCGGCCAGCCCGGCAAGTCCCAGGACCCGACCCTGCTGACCGAACTTACCGC
>JAYQGD010000630.1:0-1928 GCA_038140415.1 Rhodospirillaceae bacterium | reverse complement strand
GGCGACGCCTGGGTCGAAGCCCAGGGCGAAAAATACAGCCCGAGCCAGGTCAGCGCCTTCATCCTGCAAAAGATGAAGGAAACGGCGGAAGCCTATCTGGGCGAAAGCGTCACCCAGGCGGTGATCACCGTTCCCGCGTACTTCAACGACTCCCAGCGCCAAGCCACTAAGGACGCCGGCAAGATCGCCGGTCTGGAAGTGCTGCGCATCATCAATGAGCCGACCGCGGCCGCGCTCGCCTATGGTCTGGATAAGAAAGACGGCGGCACCATCGCCGTTTATGACCTTGGCGGCGGCACCTTCGATATCTCCATCCTGGAGATCGGCGACGGCGTGTTCGAGGTGAAGTCCACCAACGGCGACACGTTCCTGGGCGGTGAAGACTTCGACCAATGCATCATCGACTACCTGGCCGACGAGTTTAAAAAGGAACAGGGCGTCGACCTGCGCCAGGACAAGCTGGCCCTGCAGCGTCTGAAAGAGGCGGCGGAAAAAGCCAAGACAGAGCTGTCCAGCTCCATGCAGACAGAGGTGAACCTGCCGTTCATCACAGCCGACGCCAGCGGTCCGAAGCACTTGAACATCAAGCTGACCCGCGCCAAGCTGGAAACCCTGGTGGATCACCTGATCGACCGGACCATCCAGCCCTGTAAGGCGGCCTTGAAGGACGCCGGCATCACGGCCGGTGAGATCGACGAGGTGATCCTGGTCGGCGGCATGACCCGCATGCCCAAGGTGCAGCAACAGGTGAAGGAATTCTTCGGCCGGGAGCCCCACAAGGGCGTGAACCCGGACGAGGTCGTTGCGCTCGGCGCGGCGATCCAGGGCGGCGTCCTCCAGGGCGACGTCAAGGACGTGCTGCTGCTGGATGTGACCCCGCTGTCCCTGGGCATCGAAACCCTGGGCGGCGTGTTCACCCGCCTGATCGACCGCAACACGACGATCCCGACCCGCAAGAGCCAGGTCTTCTCGACCGCCGAGGACAACCAGAACGCGGTGACCATCCGCGTGTTCCAGGGCGAGCGTGAGATGGCCGCCGACAATAAGCTCTTGGGCCAGTTTGATCTGGTCGGCATTCCGCCGTCGCCGCGCGGCATGCCGCAGATCGAGGTGACCTTCGACATCGACGCCAACGGTATCGTCAACGTGTCCGCCAAAGACAAGGCGACGGGCAAGGAGCAGCAGATTCGCATCCAAGCTTCCGGCGGTCTGTCCGATGCCGATATCGAGCAGATGGTGCAGGACGCCGAGGCCCATGCCGAGGAAGACAAGCATCGCCGGGAACTGGTCGAGGTCCGCAACAACGCCGACTCCATGATCCACTCCACCGAGAAAAATCTCGAGGATTATGGCGACAAGGTTTCGGCGGAAGAAAAGGACGCGATCGAGACGGCGCTGCAGGAATTGAAAGACGTTCAGGAAAGCGAAGATCCGGAAGAGATCAAAGCCAAGACCGACGCGTTGATGCAGGCCGCCATGAAGCTCGGCGAAGCCATGTATAAGGCCAGCCAGGAAGAAGGCGGTCCGGACATGGCCGACATGGGCGGCATGGGTCAGGACGGTTCCGCCGGCGCCTCATCGGCCGATGAAACGGTCGTGGATGCGGAGTTCGAGGAAGTCGACGACTCCGAGAAAAAGGACGGCTAAGAGTTTCGGTAAACCGGGCGGGGTAGTGCTCCGCCCGGCTGCCGGACCTGCCCGCCCACCTAGGGGAATCAGGCCACATGGCGAAGGAAGATTACTATAAGACCCTCGAGGTCGGTAAAAGCGCCAGCGCGGACGAGATCAAGAAGGCGTACCGCAAGCTTGCCATGAAGTATCACCCCGACCGCAATCAGGGTGACGCGGAGGCTGAAAAGAAATTCAAGGAAATCAACGAAGCCAACGACGTGCTGTCCGACGAGGAAAAGCGCGCCGCCTATGACCGG
>JAYQGD010000629.1:0-1938 GCA_038140415.1 Rhodospirillaceae bacterium | reverse complement strand
AGGGCAACCCGATGCTGGCTCTGGAGCGGGGCGAGGATGTGATCCTGCCGCCGGCCCTTTGGCTGCAGGGCGGTCCCGACATCGTGCACGACTATCTGGACGAACATTCCGGCCAGACCGTGAACGAGCCGGAACGCTATGTGCAGAACTACCGCAACGCCGGCGGGGAGATCGAGATCATCCGGGTCGAACAGGCCACCCGTGGCGAGCCGGACTCGTTCAAAAACATGATCCCGTTCTATGAGAATCATTTGGGCTAAGGCGAAGCTGGAAAGCTCGCCCCATCCATGACCGCCGGTTTTGCCCTTCGGGTCTTCCTGCCCTTCGCCTTCGGGTATTGCCTGTCCTATGTCTTCCGGACCATCAACTCGGTCATCGCGCCGGATTTGGTTGCCGATGTCGGCATCGATGCGGCCGGGCTGGGCCTCCTCAGCGGCATCTATTTCCTGACCTTCGCCGCGTTCCAACTGCCGCTGGGGGTTCTGCTGGACCGGATCGGCCCGCGCAAAAGCGAGGCGGCGTTGCTGGTGATCGCGGCGGCCGGCGCGGCGTTGTTCGCCCTGGCCCAGTCGGTGTCGTCGCTGATCGCGGCGCGGGGGCTGGTCGGTCTCGGCGTGTCGGCCTGCCTGATGGCGTCTTTCAAGGCGTTCGTTATTTTTTATCCCAAGGACAAGCTGCCGCTGGCTAACGGGCTGGTGCTGATGGCGGGCGGGCTCGGCGCCATGAGCGCTACCGTACCGGTAGAAACAGCCCTGCAGGTCACCGATTGGCGGAGCGTGTTTTATGGCTTGGGCGCGCTTAGTTTTCTGGCCGCCATCCTGGTGTTCACCATCGTGCCGGAACGGCCCAAGGATCTAGACGCAGGGCCCCAGCAAAGCTGGACCGATCTCGCCAAGGGCTTCGGCCTGGTGTTGAAAGACCCGTTCTTTCAGCGCTATGTGCCGCTGACTCTCGCGTCTCAGGGGACGTTTCTGGCGATCCAGACCCTGTGGGTTGGGCCGTGGCTGGGCGACGTCGGCGGCTTGGACCGCGGCGCGGTCGCCGGACATCTGTTCATCATCGCGGCGGCCATGACGGCGGGATATCTCAGCATGGGGGCGACCGCCAGCCGTCTAAGCAAGCGGGGCATCACGTCCGAGCAGGTGGCGCTGACCGGTATGATGATCGTGCTGATGATCCAGGTGCTGGTCATTACGGATAACATGCCGGGCGTGCTGCTAACCTGGGCCCTGTTCGCGTTTTTCGGCACGTCGGGCTCGGTCATGTTCGCCGCGCTGTCACAGCATTTTCCCGCGCACCTGACGGGCCGGGTCAGCACCATGCTTAACCTTTTGGTTTTCGTCGCCGCGTTCAGCATGCAGTGGGCGATCGGCGGCATTATTAACCAATGGCCGGTAGGCCCGGACGGCGCCTATCATCCGGACGGCTATCGGGCCGGCTTCGCGGTCATGCTGGGCGTCCAGGCAGCGGGAATCGCCTGGCTGATTCTGCACAAATTGATGGTGCGGGGCCCGCTTCCCAAACCCTGATTCACACTTGATTCCAGTGTGTTGCGGCGCGCCGAAGGCGGTTTCTTTCGCGGGCGCGCGCATCTTGGTATAGAAGGCGTCCTGATCAGAACTGCCTTAAGAGATACCCATGATCCCACGTTACAGCCGCCCCGACATGACCGCCATCTGGGAACCGGAAAACAAGTTCCGCATCTGGTTCGAGATCGAGGCCCATGCCTGCGACGCCCAGGCCGAGCTTGGCGTAATTCCCAAAGAGGCCGCCAAGGCCGTCTGGGACCGCGGCGCCTTCGAGGTGGATCGTATCGACGAGATCGAGCGGGAAACCAAGCATGATGTGATCGCCTTCCTGACCAATTTGGCCGAGCATGTGGGCGAAGAGGCGCGTTTTGTCCACCAGGGCATGACCTCCTCTGACGTGCTGGACACC
>JAYQGD010000628.1:348-1948 GCA_038140415.1 Rhodospirillaceae bacterium | reverse complement strand
GCTTATAGGACCTTAGTAGGGCAGGGAGGCCTTTGGCCACGCCGTCCAGGACGCTGACATCGTCCGATCCGCCTTTTTCCTGACGCTCTTGGGCTTTTTGCTCTTCCCAGGCCAGGGTCTGCGCTTCGGCCGAGTCGACATTCACATCACCGAACACATGGGGATGCCGGCGGATCATTTTCTCACTAATGGAGTCGGCCACGTCGTCAAACTTGAAATGCCCGGCTTCCTCCGCCATGCGCGCGTGAAAAATCACCTGCAATAAGAGATCGCCCAGTTCATCCCGGAGATCGTCCATGTCGCCTCGCTCAATGGCGTCGGCAACCTCGTAGGCTTCCTCAATGGTGTAGGGCGCGATCGTGGCGAAATCCTGTTCCACATCCCACGGGCAGCCGGTCTCCGGATCGCGGAGCTTGGCCATGATGTCTTTCAGACGCTCAATGGGGAAGGGAGAGGATGACTCGTCAGGCATATCCCTGAATAGTCCGCCTGCCTGGAATTATCCAGTCCTAAGTCGGGATTGGCCGGAAAGACTACTTCCGGTGATAGAGTTTCGGCATTTCCGGAGACGGTTTGCCGAAGTGCCAGCCCTGACCGTAATCTATGCCGCACTCCCGCAGGAAGTCTTTCATTTCCTCGTCTTCCACCATTTCGGCAATGGTTTTGATGCCGAGCTGGCGGCACAGCGTCGCCATGGCGGCCAGGAAGGCCTTGCCCTTTTCCGTACCGGCGGCACGTTTCACCACCGGCCCGTCAAACTTAATGACGTCGACGTCGAAGGAATTCAGGTAATCGAAGCTGGCGGCGCCGGCGCCGAAATCATCCAGCGCGACCTCGAAGCCGCTTTCCCGGAATTCCTGAATATAGCTGTTCACCCGCTCGAGATCAGTAATCTCCGAAGACTCCGTGATCTCGATGGACAGGAATTTGGCAACGTTCGACGCCTTGACGATGAGCCGGCTGAACTCCTCGACGAAGTGGTGATCGCTCATGGAATGCCCGGACACATTGACCGCGATGGGTGGAATGCCGCCGGCGCTGGCCACGTTCTGGGTGATCATGCTGATGGCTTTCTGGCCCACGGCCAGGTCGAAATCGGAAATCATTCCCATTTCCTCGGCCATGGTGATCATCTCGAACGGCGAACCGGAGAGGCCGAGATCGCCCCGGAACCGGGTCAGCGCCTAACCATGATGGACCTGGCCGTTCTCGAGACTGCAGATCGGCATGAAAACCAGATCAAAGTCCCGGGTCAGACAGACCCGCTTGAAGACATCGATGGTCTTCATGGTTTCTTCCATGCCGGGTTCCAGGGTGCCCGCCAGAGACGCGTTAGGATCCAAAACCTCGCCCTTGTCAAAGGACTTCATGGTGTAAACCAGGGCCTTGGCCAGTTGATCCTCCGATAGGCCCTGGGCGTCGCCGTTGATGGTCTGGATGTCACTGTCCAGGGAGATTCCTTCCGGCGTCAGGTCTTTGGTCGCATTGGCGATCTGCTGGCTGATGTCGGAGGTGTCCACGTTGGCATCGTGGACCAGGGAGAACTCTTCGCCGCCGATCCGGCCTGTCGTGTCGCCGCCCAGAGAGTGCTGACCCAAGA
>JAYQGD010000628.1:0-338 GCA_038140415.1 Rhodospirillaceae bacterium | reverse complement strand
GCTTCCTCCAAGTGATTGACCCGGACCATGGTCACCTTGGCTTCGCCGCCCTGAGCCTGGAATTCCTGGATACGCTTGGCGGCTTCCTCTGCGTAGGCCTCTTTGTCCAGCGTGCCGCTGGCCTCATCCCGGTTCGGATTACGTTCCTTGACAAGCTGAACCTTCGGTGAGGCGACCTTGATCGCCAGGAACAAGTGGTTGCCCAAATCAGGATAGCGATAGCCGGAAATAATGGCGTTGGTGCTTTGGCCGCCGGCGGAGGGGAGGCGGACGATCATATCCTCCAGCCGGTCTTCATTTTCGGTAATGCGCAGTTTTTCCTCGACCGAGCGGCGATA
>JAYQGD010000627.1:0-1948 GCA_038140415.1 Rhodospirillaceae bacterium | reverse complement strand
GCATGACCCCCAACGGCATCAAAAGACTCGCAGCGCAAAATTAGTTAACCCTAATGTAAGGCGCAGTTTTCTGCCGTTTTTTGCCACAGAATACTTTCGTTGGGCCGATTAAATCCCATATAGTTCTTTAAGGGATAGTATTACGCAGTCCGTAGAGGCGTATGAAACGAGACGACGATAATCCAAACGGCAACGACGATAAGAATACCGATCACGGCGTCGCCGTAAAAAGCCGGACCAAGACGAAGAAGCCGTCGATGTACAAGGTCCTGATGCTGAACGACGACTATACGCCGATGGAGTTCGTCGTTCACGTTCTGGAGCAGTTTTTCTCCAAGAACCATGAGGAAGCGACGCGCATCATGCTCCATGTCCACCAGAAGGGTGTCGGTGTTTGCGGCGTCTATACTTACGAAGTGGCAGAGACCAAGGTGAACCAGACGATGGATTTGGCGCAGCAGCATCAGCATCCGCTGCAGTGTACGATCGAGAAAGATTAGAGACGAGAGAAGGCGAGTACCCCATTCAATTGAAACAAACGAGATAAAATATGCTTTCGCGCAACTTAGAACAAAGTCTCCACCGCGCCCTGGCCCTGGCCACGGAACGAAACCATGAGTTCGCCACGCTGGAGCACTTGCTGCTGTCACTGACCGAAGACCAGGACAGCATCTCCGTTCTGCGGGCCTGTGGTGTCGAGATTAAACAGTTGCGGAGCGACCTGACCGATTTCATCGACAACGAACTTGAAAATCTGGTAACGGCCAAGCTGACCGAGCCGAAACCGACGGCCGGTTTTCAGCGCGTGGTCCAGCGGGCCGCCATTCATGTTCAGTCTTCCGGCCGGGAAGAAGTGACCGGCGCCAATGTTTTGGTGGCGATCTTCTCCGAACGTGAAGCCCACGCCGTTTATTTCCTGCAAATGCACGACATGACGCGGCTGGACGCGGTGAACTACATTTCCCACGGCATTGCCAAAGTGCCGGGCTTCTCCGAATCCCGGACTGTTCACGGTTCGGACGAGGAGACGGAAGAGGAGACCGAGGCCAAGAAAGGCACCGAGGCCCTGGACGCCTATTGCGTCGATCTCAATAAGAAAGCCGCCGATGGCAAAATCGATCCGCTGATCGGCCGGGAAGCGGAGATCGAGCGGACCATCCAGGTGCTCTGCCGCCGGACCAAGAACAATCCGCTGTATGTCGGTGATCCCGGCGTCGGCAAGACCGCGCTGGCCGAAGGGCTGGCGCGCCGCATCGTCAACGGCGACGTGCCGGAGGTTCTGGAAGGCAATATTATTTACTCCCTGGATATGGGCGCGCTGCTGGCCGGCACCCGCTATCGGGGCGACTTCGAGGAACGACTGAAGGCGGTACTGACCGAACTGGAAAACATGCCGCACAGCATCCTGTTCATCGACGAAATTCACACGGTGATCGGCGCCGGCGCCACCAGCGGAGGCTCCATGGATGCGTCGAACCTGCTCAAGCCGTCACTGCAGAGCGGTTCGCTCCGTTGCATCGGCTCGACCACCTATAAGGAATACCGGGGCTACTTCGAAAAAGATCGGGCCCTGGTCCGCCGCTTCCAGAAAATCGACGTCTACGAGCCGTCGGTTGAGGATGCGGTGAAAATCCTGCGCGGCCTCAAGCCCTACTATGAAGATCACCACAAGGTCCGCTACACGGCCGAAGCCATCCGCCAGGCGGTGGAACTGTCGTCCCGCTATATCCACGACCGGAAGCTGCCGGATAAGGCCATCGACGTGCTGGACGAGGTCGGCGCGTCACGCATGCTGCTGCCGGAAGGCAAGCGTAAGAAAACCATCGGAGTCAGGGATGTGGAGAACGTGGTCGCCAAGATGGCGCGCATCCCGCCGAAGACGGTCTCCCGTGACGACAAGAAGACGCTGGAGAACCTGGAGGAGGATCTGAAGCGGATGGTCTACGGT
>JAYQGD010000626.1:0-1948 GCA_038140415.1 Rhodospirillaceae bacterium | reverse complement strand
CCCAAAATCATCATCATTTTCGGCGCCGTGATCGTCTTTATGCCGTTCATGATGACCTCGGTGATCGAATTCGCAAAGGTGCTTTTCGACAAGATGATCGCGCTGGGATAGAGCGGCGTCGATGATCGACCAAATTCTTACCCCCAATATATTTGCCTTTTTGCTGATCTTCTCCCGGGTCGGTACGATGTTCTTTCTGTTCCCCGGTTTTCGCGGCAAACAGGTTAATATCCGGACCCGGCTGTCGATCGCGCTCGCCCTTGCCTTCATTCTGACACCGCTATTGGCGGACGAACTTCCCGGATTGCCGACCACGACCATGATGCTGTTTGCGCTGATTGTCGGAGAGGTATTGGCTGGGGCGATAATCGCCACCGTGGCGCTGATCCTGTTTTCCGCCGTGCAGACCACCGGTACTGTCATCGCCTTTATTTCGGCAATGGCCAACTCCCTGATATTCGATCCGATCTCGGAGCAGCAGAGCGCCATCGTCGCCGGTTTTCTGACCACGACGGCGACGCTTCTGATTTTCGTCACGGGCCTGCATCACGTTTTTATCCGGGCGATGATCGACAGCTATGCGCTTTTCCAGCCTGGTGTGGTGCCGGAAATCGGCGATGCCCTGGCGTTGATCACCCGGACCGTTTCGGAGACCTTTAAAATCGGACTTCAATTGGCGGCGCCGTTCGTCGTGGTCTCCATCGTCTATAACCTGGTGCTGGGCATCATGACCCGCTTGTCGCCGCAGATTCCGATTTTTTTCGTCGCGATGCCGGCGCAAATCGTCGTGTCGATGATATTGCTGATGATCACCGTGCCGGCCATCATGCTGGCATTCATGAATTATGTGCAGGAGGGGCTGCTGCCTTTCGTATCCGCCCCGTAGCGGTTTCCGGGAGGCCCACAGAGGATCGGCATGGCTGAAGACGATACCGAAAAATCAGAAGAACCGACCGGCAAACGAATCCAGGATGCGAGGCGAAAAGGCAATATCGCCCAGTCCCAGGAAGTTAAAAGCTGGGCCGCGCTTGTTGGGGTCGCCATCAGTATTGTGTCTTTTTTTCCATGGATGATGAGCAACGTGACGCTCATCAATTACCAATTTCTGGAAAGGCCGCACACGATAGCCGTGGATGAAGTTTCACTTAGAACCTTGTTCATGGACACGTCCGCTCAGGTGGGCCTTGCGACGGCGCCGGTCTTCATATTTTTCACGATCTTGGCTCTGGCCGTCAGTTATCTTCAGGTCGGCAGAACCTTCTCCCTGGAAAAAATGAAACCTGAATTCAGCAAGATGAATCCCCTCAAGGGGGTCAAAAGACTATTCGGGTCCAAGGCGCTGGTCGAGTTTGCCAAAGGGCTGGTGAAACTCATCATGGTTGCCGTCATCGCGTATTTCGTGGTGCAGCCCCGGCTGACGGACGTGGAGCTCTTTCCGTCCTTTGACTTGATCACCAGCCTAAAGCGGATTGATGACATCGCCCTGATGCTGGTGTTCTGGATCGTCGCCTTGATGACTATCGTGGCCGTCGCCGACTATTTGTATCAACGCCATTCGGTGAAAAAGAGCCTCATGATGACCAAGCAGGAGGTAAGGGACGAGCACAAGCAATTGGAAGGCGATCCCAAGGTCAAGGCCCGGTTGGCGTCTATCCGGCAAGAACGCGCCCGCCAGCGTATGATCGCCAACGTCCATAAGGCCGATGTGGTGATCACCAACCCGACCCACTACGCCGTCGCCCTGGAATACGACATGGAAAAAATGCCGGCGCCCCGATTGATCGCCAAGGGTGTTGATGAAGTCGCCAAGCGCATCCGGGAAGAGGCCGACGAACACGAAGTGCCCATTGTCGAGAACCCGCCGTTGGCCCGCGCGCTCTATGCGGCGGTTGAGCTCGATCAGGAGGTTCCGCCCGAGCACTACAACGCCGTGGCCGAGGTCATCGGC
>JAYQGD010000625.1:0-1948 GCA_038140415.1 Rhodospirillaceae bacterium | reverse complement strand
CCAGGGTGTAGGTGATGTCGAGGCGTTTGTTGAGCATTTCCGGTCCCGGCACCAGACCGTGGATCAGGAACGCGCCCAGGATCAGCGCCATGGAAGCGGAGCCCGGCACACCAAAGGCGATGGTCGGCAACAAAGCGCCGCCTTCCTTGGCGTTGTTGGAGCTTTCCGACGCGATCACGCCCCGGACGTCCCCTTTGCCGAAAGTTTTGCCCGAATCCTTGATCGTGCGGACCGCATGGCCATAGGCGATCCAGTCGATCACCGACGCGCCGATCCCGGGGACAGCCCCCAGACCGGCGCCGAGGGTGGAACAACGGAACATCAGGAATTTGTTCCTGAATACGTCCTTTACGCCCTCCCACTGCGCCCAGCGGGACCCCACATCGGAATTTCCGGCAATGGACTTCCTCGAGATCACCATGTCGGCGATTTCCGGCACGGCAAACAAACCAAGCGCGATCGGCACCACCGGAATGCCGTCCCACAGATAGAGCGTATCAAAGGTCCAGCGGAAGGTGCCGGTCTGGGAATCCTCGCCGGTCATGGCCACCAGCACGCCAATGCAGGCCGCCGCCAAACCCTTCAACGGCGTGCCGCCGCTGAGCACCGCCACCAGGGATAAGCCAAAGATGCAGATGGCGAACAATTCGGGCGAGGCAATATTCAGGATAATCGGGCGGATCACCGGCACGGCGAGGGCCAGCAGGAACGCACCATAGAGCCCGCCCAATACTGAGGCCGTAAACGCCGCGCCGAAGGCTCGGCCGGCCTCGCCTTTCCGCGCCATGGGATAACCGTCGAGGATGGTCGCCGCCGAGCCCACGGTCCCCGGCACGCCGAACAGCACCGCCGGGATTGTATCGGAGGTCACCACCACCGCCTGCAGCCCCATCAGGAAAGCCAGCGCGGTATAGGGATCCATATTGAAGGTGAACGGCAGCAGAAGCGACAGGCCCACAAGACCGCCCAGTCCGGGGATCACGCCCAGGATCAATCCGAAGAACACGCCCAGGGCCAAAAAGGAAAGACGCAACGGATCGGCCAGATTAGCAGCCGCCGTAATGGCCATATCCAGCATACTTACTTCCATGCCCGGAAATTCTCCCTGTGTCGGCGATTCTCGATAGAGAATCGCTGCTACCTAATTATTTATGAGCCACTGTGTAGCAGATTAATCCGCCCTAGTTCCATGAAAACTCTTCAATTTCTTGGGAATATTGCTTAGAACACTTAGGAGTTTTGCCGCAAGCCTGATAGGATGGCGGCGAATTTGGCAATATGGCGGTATACCGAATTGCCGGTTGTCGCCACAATTGAGGCACAATTTTACGGTTTAAAGTTTGCCGGAAGGTTCTCTGTTTTCCCGGCAATAATCCAAGGGAGGTACTATGTACAAGTTTCTGAAATACTCTGCTGTCGCCGCGGTTGGCGCAGCTCTTCTGGCCGGTGCGCCGGCCAAGGCGCAAAGCGCCGCTGACTTCTTCAAGGGTAAAACCCTGACCATCGTCTACGGCTTTGGCTCGGGCGGCACCTACGGCAGATTCTCTCTGCTGTTTGCGGAATATATGTCGAAGCACATTCCGGGCAATCCTCAGGTGATCGCCCAATCCATGCCGGGCGCCGGTGGCCTGAAGGCCGCCAACTATGCCTACAACGTCATGCCGAAAGACGGCACCGGCCTCTACGTCCCGGTCGATACGCTGATCGTCTCCGAATTGCTTCGTCCGAAAGCGGTGAAGTTCAAGTCGGACAAGTTTACCTGGCTCGGCAACGCGGTCCAGGCGAACGCCGTTATCGTGGTCCGGTCTGACGCGGGCATCAACAAGCTGGAAGACCTCAAAAGCAAGCAGGTCATCATCGCCTCCACGGGTAAGGGCTCGCAGACCTTCCTGATGCCGGCTCTGATGAACGCCGTCTACGGCGCCAAGTTCAAGATCGTTTCCGGCTA
>JAYQGD010000624.1:0-1952 GCA_038140415.1 Rhodospirillaceae bacterium | reverse complement strand
GGCGCGACCTTTGTCTCGCCCTTTGTCGGCCGGCTGGATGATCTCAGCCAGGACGGCATGCAGCTGATCTCCGATATCTGCGACATCTACGCCAACTACACGGCGTTCGAGACGGAAATCCTGGTGGCCTCCGTGCGCGGGCCTCAGCACGTGGTGGATGCGGCCCGAATGGGCGCGGACATTGTCACCATCCCGCCCTCGGCCCTGAAGCAACTGTTTAAGCACCCGCTGACCGATAAGGGCCTGGCGGCGTTCCTCGACGATTGGGCCAAGACCGGCCAGAGCATCCTGGGAGACTGAGCATGAGCCAAGACACGCAGGACGCGGCGGTGGAACAAATGGACGGACCAAATCTGGACCCGGCGGACGTGATCGACTACCTCCGCGCCCATCCGGATTTCCTGACCGAGAACCTGGAACTGCTGGATGTGATGACCCCGCCCATGCGCTGGTCCGGAGACAAAGTGGTCGATATCCAGACCTATATGCTGGACCGGCTGAAGAACGAATCCGACGATCTGAAAGACGCGGCCAATCTGCTGATCAGCACCACCCGCGCCAACATGATGATCCAGACCCGGACCCATGCCAGCGTGATCGCGCTGTTGGGCGCGGACACGTTCGAGAAGCTGGTGCATGTCACCTGTTTCGATCTACCGCTGCTGCTGGACGTGGATGCGGTGTCGCTCTGCTTCGAGACCGGGGAGACTGGCCAGACCCAGTTGGGCGCTTCGGATATCCGCTGGTTTGCGCCGGGAACGGTCAACACGGTCCTGGGCAGCGAAGACGATTTCGCCAAACTGTTGGAGCATACCTCCGATGACGGCGCTGTGTTCGGCGAAGCGGCCGGCATCGTGCGGTCCGCTGCGCTCGCGCGGATCGGCCCCGGCAAGATGGCGCCCCGCGGTCTGTTGGCCCTGGGCTCCCGCACCAAGGGCGCGTTCCACGGCGGTCAGGGCACCGACCTGCTGGTCTTCCTGGCCCGCGTGCTGGACGCCTGCGTGAACACCACATTGGAGAAAGACAGCCTCAAAGCCTGAGCGGATGGCCAAACCCATCGACTATATCGCCGAACCGGCGCTGATCAGCACCATTGATGCCTGGCGGCGCTGGATGGGCGTGGAACGAAACTGCTCCGAGCACACGCTCGATGGCTACAGCCGCGACCTGGCCGCCTTTCTCACCTACCTCAGCGAACACCTGGGCTATGCGCCGGGCCTAAACGATCTGCAGAACCTGGCCGCCGCCGATTTTCGCGGCTATCTGGCCAAACGCCACAATGACAGGCTGTCCCGCGCCTCGACCGCACGGGCCGTCTCCACATTGCGGAATTTCTTCCGCTATCTGGAACGCAACGACCTGGCCCACAATGCGGCGATCAAGGCGATCAAAACGCCGAAACTGCCCAAGGCGGTGCCCAAGCCCCTGTCCGCCGTCGAGGCCAAGGAGGCGCTGGCCACCTTCGGCGAGATGCAGGACACGCCCTGGCTTGCCGAACGGGACATCGCGCTGATGACTCTTTTGTACGGCTGCGGGCTTCGGATCTCGGAAGCGCTCAATTTGAATGTGGGAGAGATCGGCGAGGCGGACGCGCTGGTCATCACCGGCAAGGGCAATAAACAACGGGTGGTGCCCCTGCTGCCCGTGGTGAAGGAGGCCATCGCGCTTTACCGCCAGACCTGCCCCTTCGGGCTCAAGAAGGGCGATCCGCTGTTTGTCGGCGCGCGGGGCAAGCGGCTGAACCCCGGCGTGGTGCAGCGCCAGATGCGCAAGGTGCGGGCGCTTTTGGGATTACCCGAAACGGCGACGCCTCATGCGCTCCGGCACAGTTTCGCCACCCACCTGTTGGCCGGCGGCGGCGATCTCCGCACTATTCAGGAATTGCTGGGGCATTCATCGCTCTCCACCACCCAGCGCTATACCGAGGTGGACACGGCCCGGCTGATGGAAGT
>JAYQGD010000623.1:0-1953 GCA_038140415.1 Rhodospirillaceae bacterium | reverse complement strand
GGATAGGCCTTTTCCAATTTCCGGCGATAGTCCTCATCGGAACAGCCCTGCGGAAAGTCGTTCGTGTTCTCCCGATAGAGCTTCGCAAACTGCTTTAGGGTGTTGTCCTTGTGGTGGAACATGTCCCCCGGAATTTCCTTGAACAACCGTCGACGGACGATTTCGTAGCTTTCTTCCTGAGATGCCGGTCGCCAGGAAGACTCTACGCGAGAGAATGTCTGCTTTAAACGTGCGAGGGCCTCTTGCCCGCCTTCTCCCCCGACCTCGATCTGGGACGCCGGAAGAGAAGCGACCAGCAATGTGCCAGGGCTTGCCTTCACGGCCTCGGTCAGCGACTGCACGAAAGAGAGGTTGGCGTCAAACGAACCGGACGGAAGATCATCCACCTTGTAAATCTGACGAAGGTAGGCAACCCACTCGTCGATTAGGATTAAGGACGGCGCACACTGCTTGAAGATTTTCTCCAGCAAATTAGAGCCTGGCGCGATCCCTTTTTGGTCATTGTCGGCAATTAGTTCGTAAGCATCCTGCCCGCCAAGCTGCCATGCAAGCTCACCCCAGGTGGTTCGGATTTCCAGCCCGCCTTCAAGGTGAATAACATCCTGCGGCCCCCGCGACGTTCCGACCAGGACCGCCCGATTGACCTTATCGGGGACAGACAGGCCATTGTCGGTCAGAAGCTGGTCAAGCCCCGGCAAATCACCAACCTTAGCCTCGCCTGCCATGTGGTAGAGCGCCAACATTGAGTGGGTCTTGCCCCCACCAAAGTTGGTTTGCAGTTCGACAACGGGATCGCCGCCGGAGCCGGACAGGCGTTTGGCCGCACCAACTAGCAAAGTGCTCAAGCCGTCGGTCAAATAGGTTCGGCTGAAGAACTCTCGCGGGTCGGCGTACTCGGACGGTGCGCTGCCGTTATGGACCTTGCCTAGATCGGCGGCGAACTCAGCCTGTTGAAACTCGCCGGTCGCCACGTCCTGGTGCGGTTCGACGACTTCACGCCAGGGCTTCAATCCTGCGGCGGTCTCGACCGAAATATCGGTCTGCCGGGTTTTCTTACGTTCTTCGTTTCGCTGGAGCTCGGTAAACTTGGTGCGTAGGATCGTGTCCCGCATCTTGCCGAGCTGCGTGGCCGTCTCTCCGGCGCTGATGGCTTCCATCAGGCGTCGCATTGAATCCAGGGCGCGTTCTGCATCGTCGTAAGTGAACTTGCCGTCATGCGCGAGCTCATTTCGAACAGCGATCAGCTCGTTGACGATGGCTCGTTCAGTCTGGCCCAGCACGTCCTTAAAGGCCTCCATCCAAAAGATGTTCATGACCTTCAAAAGCGATTGCTGGTCCCAATCGACATGACCGTTTTTATCGGGCCTCAATCCTTTGTATCGCTCTAGAACCTCAACCTGCCAATGCCCGCTCAACGAACTTTCAAGTCGCTTTTCAACGAACGGAGCCAAGGCCGCTGGCAAGTGCTCCATTCCTTCAAAGACATACTGCCGTGTAGATTTCGCCATCTCTGCTCCCCCTTACAGATCAAGCGACGTTTGGCCGTCGCCTCGAACATCGTGAATGGTTGCCGCCATGCGGGTCAGGTCCGTCCAGACCGCAATCAGCGCGTTATAGGCTGTCGCCTCTTTCGCATCGTTCCGCTTGTTGGAACAGATGTCATAGAGACAATAGGCGAGGTCCTTCACGGCCTCAGCCTTGTCGCTGCCAAGCTTCTTGATTAAAAGTGCGGCGGCCTCTTCTCCCTCGTTCTCAAGGGCTCGAACGAGATACTGGCAGCATTCCCAAATCGTCAGGTGAACGTCCTCAGCCGGGTCCCCGTTCGGGTCCAGCTCGGCGCGCTTGAGGATGCGGACCTTGCCGGCAGAGCTGTCGACGATGCCGGCATGCTTGACGCTTTCTACTGAGATACCGCGCGCGCGGGCCTGGTTGTCGGCCGCGCCGTAATCACCC
>JAYQGD010000622.1:0-1954 GCA_038140415.1 Rhodospirillaceae bacterium | reverse complement strand
AGCCGGACACGGGCGAGGTGAACCACCGCTATGTTTTCGAGATGCTGGACGCTGCCGGCTACACCGGCTGGGTCGCCGGGGAGTATTTCGCTGCCGGCGCGACCTCCGACGGGCTTGGCTGGATCACCGATTGGGGCTTGCGGACAGAACCATAATTCCCTCTTGATTGGCGCGGCCAACGGGGTAGGGTGGCGCACCCGTTGCCCGTTCGGTGCGGCGCGTGGGCCCGTAGCTCAACTGGTTAGAGCAGGCCGCTCATAACGGTCTGGTTGTAGGTTCGAGTCCTACCGGGCCCACCATTTTTCGGTTTATCTTTTGACCAAAACCCCGAAGATAGGACTATGCCTGTAGAACGACTCATTTCCGGATTTCGGCGCTTTCGTGAAGATTATTACGATGGCCAGCCGGATTTCTATAAGACCCTGGTCGAAAAGGGCCAAAGCCCGGACGTGATGGTCATCGCGTGCTCCGACAGCCGGGTGAATCCGTCGATCATCGCCCAGGCCCGGCCGGGCGAGCTGTTTATCGTCCGCAACGTGGCGAACCTGGTGCCGCCCTATCAGCCCGATGGCCGCCGCCACGGCACCAGCGCGGCTTTGGAGTTTGCGGTCCGCGACCTGGGCGTGAAGGATATTATCGTTCTCGGCCATTCCCATTGCGGCGGTATCCGGCGGCTCTGCGACGGGGCTCATGCCGGCGCCGAGCGGGAGTTCATCGACGATTGGATTTCCATCGTCGACGACGCACGCGATGCCCGGGAGAAGGGTGAAGAGTATTTCCGCTCGGTGGAGAAAAACGCGGTCATCGCGTCCCTCAATAATTTGGAATCCTTCCCTTGGGTGAGCGAGCGCGTGGCCGCCGGTGATCTTAAGGTTCACGGCTGGATATTCGATCTCGAGGCGGGATATCTGCTGGCCTATGACGGCGGCGGCGTCTGGAGCAACCTGAGCCGGTAGGCGGCCGGCGGGAGACCAGCGCCATGAATTTCGGCATTCCCAGACAAATCTACGGCGAGGAACACGAGATTTTCCGGGACAGTGTCGCCCGCTTTTTGGCCGATGAGGTTCTACCCGATTACGAGTCCTGGGAAGAGGCAGGCCGCACCCCGCCGGAGATTTGGCGACGCGCCGGCGAGCTGGGCCTGCTCGGCACCAGTATCCCGGAACAGTATGGCGGCATGGGCGGTGATTTCCTGTTCGACGCCATCGTGATCGAAGAACTGGGCCGTTATTCGGTTGCCGCACCGGCTTGGGACATGCACGCCTATATCATCGCGCCGTTCCTGATGAAGCATGGGACGGAAGAACAGAAAGCCGATTGGCTGCCCAAGATGGCGTCGGGAGAGTTTATTTCCGCCATCGGTCTGACCGAGCCCGGCGGCGGCAGCGACTTGAAGGAACTGAAGACCAGCGCCAAGGCCGGCGGCAATGGCTATGTGATCAACGGCTCCAAGACTTTTATCACCAACGGCCATATCGCCAACCGTATCCTGCTGGCAGCGAAGACCGATCCGTCCCTGGGGGCCAAAGGTATTTCGCTGTTCTGGGTGGATCTCGGTTCGGACGGGGTCAGCCGGGGGCGCAATCTCAAGAAGATCGGCAACAAGGCCCAGGACACGGCGGAGCTGTTCTTCGATGACGTCCAGGTGCCGGCCGATTGCCGGTTGGGCGCGGAGAACGAGGGCTGGGCCATCCTGATGGAAGGGTTGGTGCGGGAACGGCTGGTGGTTGCCGTCCGCTCCATCGTCATGGCGGAGGCGGCCGTGGATCAGACCGTGGCGTACACCAAGGAGCGGAAGACCTTTGGCCAGACCGTGTTCGATTTTCAGAACACCCAATTCAAGCTGGCGGAGCTGAGCGCCGAGGTGGAGGCCCAGCGCCCCTTTATCGACCGGTGCATAGAACTGCACGTCACTGACCAAGTCTCCCCGGAAACGGCAGCCAAGGCCAAACTG
>JAYQGD010000621.1:0-1957 GCA_038140415.1 Rhodospirillaceae bacterium | reverse complement strand
CGGCGGACCGGTGGAACTGGAGGCCCGATTCACGGCGAAACTTCAGCAAACCTGCGTTGTTACCCTGGAGCCCGTAAAAAACACCATAGAATCCGCCTTTTCCTGCACCTTTGCGGGAGAGGATGGCGAAACCGAGGAGACCGAGTTGGATATCGATCCTGATGCCGCTGATCCGCCGGAACCCCTTATTGACGGCCAATTTGACGCCGGCGAGCTGATATCCGAGTACTTCGGATTGGAAATTAATCCCTTCCCGAGGGCCCCTGACGCAGATTTTGGCCGGGAATCAGAGGGGCAGAATATCAATAAACCCGAGGATGCCAGCCCCTTTTCCGTATTGCGGGAGATATCGCCCGAGAAAAAATAATTTCCTCGAACGGGCCGCAGGCGATAGTATTCAAATCACTTGTTTCGTGGGGGAATATGATTTAGAAACCGGCCTTTCTTGCCAAAAACTCCAATAGAAACGGTTTCAAATCGAAGGGAAATAGCTATGGCTGTTCCAAAGAAAAAAGTTTCAAAGTCAAAACGTAATCAACGGCGTGCGCATGATGCGCTGCAATCGAACGCCCGTGGCGAATGCCCGAATTGCGGCGAATTAAAGCGCCCGCACCACGTCTGTGGGTCTTGCGGATATTACGACGGGAGAGAAGTAGTCGAGATCGATTCCGTCGCCTAACAGGTGCCTTTGAAAGGGGCCTCTTGTGACTGATCAGATCACCGTTTCTATCGACGGTATGGGGGGAGACAATGCACCTGACATGATTGTCGGGGGATTGGACCTTGCCGTCAAAAAAATCGGAAATGTCCGCTTTTTGCTGTTTGGCGATGAAGCCAAGCTGACGCCGTTGCTGGCGCAGTATCCGGCCGTCGCCGCCGTTTGCGAAATCCGGCACACCACCGATATTGTCACCAACGACGATAAGCCGACGGCCGCGCTCAGAAGCGGCAAGAACTCGAGCATGCGTCTCGCCATCGACGCCGTGAAAGATGGCGAAGCCTCGGCCGTCATTTCCGCCGGCAATACCGGCGCGCTCATGGCCATGGCGACAATCGTCCTGAGAATGCTGCCGGGGATTAGCCGGCCGGCCATCGCGGCCAGTTTCCCGTCCCAAACCGGCGAGTGCCTGATGCTCGATTTGGGCGCGAACATCGAATGCAACGCGGAAAACCTGGTGCAGTTCGCGGTGATGGGCGAAGTGTACGCCCGCAACGTGCTGGATATGGCCGAGCCTTCCGTCGGCATCCTCAACGTCGGTGTGGAGGTGCTGAAAGGCAACGAGTCAGTCAAAAAAGCCGCTCAGATTCTGCAGAATTCCAACCTGCCGCTCAATTTCTACGGCTTTGTCGAGGGCGATGACATCGGCAAGGGAACCGTCGATGTGATCGTGACGGACGGCTTTACCGGTAACATCGCGCTGAAAACCGCCGAAGGCACAGCCCGGATGTTTGCCTATTACTTGAGAGATGCGCTGAAAAGCAGTCTGTTATCCAAGATCGGCGCCGTCCTCGCCAAGGGCGCCATCGACCGCTTCCGCAATCACTTCGACCCACGGCGCTACAACGGCGCCATGCTTTTGGGCGCGAACGGCGTCTGTGTGAAAAGCCATGGCGGCACCGACGCCATCGGGTTCGCCAACGCTGTCGAGGTCGGCGTTAATCTGGTTCGGCGTAACGTCAACGACTTGATCAAGGAAGACCTTGCCCACCTGATGGCCGAAGAACCGGAACAACCCTCAAAAACCGCCGCCGAATAACAATTCAGAACAATTAAATATGCCAATCATAAGTCAAATTCTTGGGTGCGGGTCTTACCTGCCGGAAAACTTCCTGACCAATGACCAACTCGCCGAAAAGGTAGACACATCCGACGAGTGGATCACCACGCGGACGGGCATCAAGCGCCGTCACGTCACCCGGGAAGACGAATACACCTCCGATCTGGCATACGAGGCTT
>JAYQGD010000620.1:0-1967 GCA_038140415.1 Rhodospirillaceae bacterium | reverse complement strand
CCGAATGCGAGGTGTTTTGCGCGATGCACCAGCCGATCTTGGCCTCCTTCGCCCGTTCGATGGCCAACTCGGCGGACTTCTTCATCCCGACCGGGCCGGGCGCCTTGTCCACATTCACCAGGGCAAAGGGGCCTTCATTTAGGAGCACCTCCATCTCTGGAGTCGGGTTCACCCCGCCGATCTCGACCAGCTCCATATAACGCGGCACACGCAGCACACCGTGGGTGTCCACGCCACGAAGATTGGCCCAGACCAGGCTTTCCGACCACATGAGGGCATGCGCAGGCGACAAGCCGGCAGTCTCGAAGATCGATGCCGCGCACCGGGTCAGGTCATCGGCGCGAACCCGGACCGGCGTTGGTGCCCCGCCGGCCACGCTTAGCTCTCATCCGCCGGGAAGTTCTTGTCCAGCCAGCCTTTGAGGATGCCGCGGGTCCGTTCATCATCTCCCGACAGCGGGAAGTGATCGGTGCCGGAAATTAGTACCAGGTCCTTCGGATGGCCCGCCAACTCCCACATGCGAATGGATTGCTCCGTCGGCGTTACCGTGTCCCGGGCTGCATGCAGAAACAGGATCGGCCGGGGCGCGATGTAATGGATCACCTGTTCCGCCTTGAAATCGAACATGCTCTGCGCCGTGTCGGCGGAGACTTCCATCAACGCCTGGGGCGACAGGTTCTTGCGCAGATGTTCGGCCATGGGCACCACGTCGAAGCGCGGCACCATGGGCGCCTTGCCGGTGCGTTCTTTCTCCGCCCGGCCGTTCTCCAGGAGCGCCAGGAACTTGTCCCAGTTCTCGCCCAGGTGCTGGCCCTGGAACTTACGTTCTCCATGACCCCAGCCGCAGGACGAAATAATTGCGGCAAAGCGCTGATCGATGGACGCGGTGTAGCAGGCGACCGCCGCGCCGAAACTGTGGCCGATCACCGCCACCCGATCCGGATCGATCTCCGAACGTTCTAACAGCCAATTGAGCGCGTTCTTGGTGTCCGCCACCTGATCGAAGCAGAGGACATAGCCCCGCTCCCCGCCGCTCTTGCCGCAGCCCCGGAAATCAAACCGCAGGGACGCATAGCCCCAGTCGGTGAACATCCGGGCCATGATCTCGGAATGGCTTTGATCTTTGGAGCCGATAAAGCCGTGCAGGATGATGATCGCCGGCAGCTTTTCGCCCTCTTTGTAGTCGTCGGGGATGTGCAGATCGCCCGCCAGTTCGATGCCGTCGGAAATGATGGTGACTTCTTGTTCCATACCTCTAGTTCCTGGTGAAGTTGATTTGGAGATTAATTAAACGCTGGCCGCGTCGCGGAACGCTTGGGGCGCCTGCGGCCCCCATTGGGAGCGCAAGCCCCGGCTGCGCGGGACAAACTGGTAAACGTGCTGATCGTTGACCAGGTCCGAATCCGTCCAGTGCTCATGCATGCGGCCCCACGGGTCGAACCAATAGTCAAAAATCTGACTGCCCAGCAGATGCCGGCCGATCCCCCAGCAATGTTCGTACTCTCTCTCGGTCAGAAAGTCGTGGCCGGCCCACAGGTCATCCAGGTCTTGAACCTCGAACGACACATGGTTGAGGCCGTTCTTGGTGTGCTTGCCGAACATCATGGTGTGATGATCGGTATAGTCCGATCCCCGGTCCGCATGAATAAAGCAGGCGAGGACATCGTCTTCGTCGTCTTCCGCGTGCACCATCTCGGTCGGCTTGAAGCCCAAATGCCGGTGCGCCCAGTCGACGGAGGGCCGTACCTCCGGCGTGCTGAAAACCGCATGGCCGATCCGCTTGACCAAAGACGGCTGCACATCGGTCCGCATATATTCGCCCTGGCGCACCCGCGCTGGCCCGGTGTTCATTTGCAGACGTTCCACCGGCAGGGCGGAGACCTGGTCCAGCCCGTGCACCACTTCGATCTGAAAACCGTTGTGGCTGGTCAGGCGGACCCGCTTGCCGCCGCCCGGCTCGTTAATGT
>JAYQGD010000619.1:0-1973 GCA_038140415.1 Rhodospirillaceae bacterium | reverse complement strand
ATCTGGACACGCGCATCCCGGAACATGAACGCCACACCTATAATGTGATCGGCCGTGGCGTGACCGAGGACCCGAACCTGGCCCCGGCCATTACGGATTCCCGGGACTTCAACCTGACCTTCATCGGCGCCGATCCCGGCAAGGGCGCAGCGTTGCATGATCACCCCACGGTCGAGGTGTTCATCCCGATGACCGGCAAGTGGGCCATCATCTGGGGGGATGACGGCGAGAACGAGGTCATTCTGGATCAGTTCGACACCATGTCCGTGCCGCCTGGCGTAATGCGGGGCTTCCGCAATGAAAGCGACGAACACGGGTTCATCATGGCGATCCTGGGCGGCTCCGATTCCGGAAGCGTGGATTGGGCCGAGAAAGTGCTGGAACGCGCCCGGCAAACCGGCCTCACCCTGGACGAAGACGGCCGGCTGGTCGAACTCGCCCCCGGCGAATAAGGGAGAAATCCAATGCCGCTACAAACCCTCGACCACTACTCCATCCGCACCCTGAAGCTGGAAGAAACCCGGGAATTCTATGAACAGCTCGGCATGCACACGGGCGACCGGCCGGACTTCCCCTTCCCCGGCCACTGGCTCTATGTGGGCGAAAAAGCGATTGTGCACCTTGTCGGCATCGACGAGGACAATCCGGAAGGGCTCTATGAGTATCTGGGCGAAAACGTCGACTTCGAAGACGGCAGCGGCGCGCTGGACCATGTGGCCTTCAACGCCACCGATCGGGCCGGGCTGAAAGCCAAGCTGACGGACCTGGGTGTGCCGTTCAAGGAACGCAAGGTCCCCAATATGGAACTGCACCAGATATTCGTCGATGATCCCAACGAGATCACCGTCGAGATTAATTACTGGGAAGACTAGGCGCTACTTTCTTTGGGCCCCGACGGCCTCCAGCAGGCCTTCCAGCATTTCATAGGGCTGGGCGCCGACCGCGCCCTGGCCGCCCGCGACAAAGGTGGGCACGCCGGTCACGCCGTATTGCCGCGACAGGTTCCAGTCGGCATCCACCGCCTCCTGGAACGTGCGGTTTTCGATCACGTCCTTGGCCTGATCAACCGGCAAACCGGCTTTTTCCACGACGTCCAGAAGCACGTCCGGATCGCCGATGTTCCGGCCTTCCACGAAATACGCCCGGTAGATGCCCGTGTGCAGCGCTTCCACATCCTGATCCAAGCTATCCGCCCATTTGCCGATTTCCTGGGCCAGGCGGCTGTTATAGGTGTGGGTGCGGGCGCCGTAGTCCAGCCCCTCCCCGTCCATCAGGCCTTTCATCCGTTGATACATGGCGTCGATATCCACGTCCCGGCCGGCGAATAGTTCTTCCAACGATTGCCCCTCCGCCGGGGTTTCCGGATGCAGGGGGAAATGGACCAGCTTGACCTCGATGTCGAAATTTTCCTTCAGTTTTTCAATACGCCCGGTACTGAGATAACACCAGGGTCAGACGTAGTCGGAGAATATCTCCAGGGTGATCGGCTCGGCCATAACGGCTCCCTCGGCAGTATTTGTGTTGATTGAGGACCTCACCATGCCAGTTGAGCGAGACGTCGGCAAACGGGAAAGGGGTTAGCTGGCCGCTTATTCCTCGAAGCCTCCACTGCGTCATCCCCGACCTGCGAAGCAGTTGTCGGGGAACCATGCAACCCATGCCCATGGACCCCCGAGACTTGGCCCCAACTATTATTGATTGGATACGCGGAATAAATCCGCGCACAAGACTCGGGGGCAACGCAATGAGGAGCGAGTGGGCGAAGGACGCGTCCCCCTACACCCCCGTTTCACCATCACAAACACGTAAAATGGCAATTCACTGTTGTAATTTGCGAGATTCACGGTATCTATCTGCATTACAAAGATAAATAAACAGGGAGCTATGGGTATCATGGCGGACAGCGAGTCCGGAACCGCGGCTACACAAAACACGGCAATCGACACTCTCTTCGAGAATTTTGCGAAGGGATT
>JAYQGD010000618.1:0-1974 GCA_038140415.1 Rhodospirillaceae bacterium | reverse complement strand
TTCTTGATCCAGGGGGTAAAGAAGGCACGGTTCATGGCGTGCTTGGGGCCGGTGAAGGACGCCAGCTTAAGTTCCACCGCGTTGGCGGTCGTGGCCGTTCCGATACCGGTTGCGCTGACCACGCCCAAGGCGAGGGCGGACAGTGCCGTTGCTTTGAAAATTGAGTTCATGTTCTACGTCTCCTTACGTCGTCATTGAAGTCATGTGGCGTGCTTCAGACACGCTTCTTGATACCGATTGATTGATTTAACGTCTACTCTACTGCGCCTCGATCATGGTATTCGGCAGGAACAAGGCGATATCCGGAAAGACCATCAGTATCAAAATACAAACGATCATCGCTATCCAAAACGGGATAACGCCGGCAAAAATATGGCGAAGGGGCACATCGCCGGCGATGCCCTTCACGACAAACACGTTGACGCCGACCGGCGGGGTGATCAGGCCGATCTCAATTGTGATAACGATCAGCACGCCGAACCAGATGGGGTCAAAGCCCAACTCGATGATCAGCGGATGCACGATTGGCAGGGTCAGCACCAGCATGGCAAACCCCTCTAGGAACGAGCCTAGCACCACATAGGCTGCCATCAGGATCAGCATGACCACATAAGGCGATAGATCCATACCCGTGAGAAGGCTGGCCAGATCAGACGGTATTTGGGTCAACGCCAGGAACGGATTGAATACGTGCGCGCCGATCAGGATTAAGAATACCAGACCAGTTGTGCGGATGGTTTGGTACAACACTTGGGCCAGCGATTCCTTGTTCAATCTCCGGCGGAATATTGTAAGCAGCAGTGAGAGCATGGCGCCGACGCCAGCGGCCTCGGTTGGCGTGAACAGACCGCCGTAGATGCCGCCGATGGTAATTACCACAATCACGATCATGGATACGGACTGGCGCACCGAATTGGCACGGTCTTTAATACTGGCTTTCGGGCCAGCCGGTCCCAGATCCGGATTGATCCGAGTCTGGATGTAGATGGAGATAATGAACAGAGTCGCTAGTAGGATGCCGGGGAACACGCCTGCCAGGAACAGCCGGCCGATCGATTCCTCTGTCAGGATGGCGTAGATGATGAACCCGGTGGAGGGCGGGATCAGGATACCTAGTGTGCCGCCGGCGGCGATACAGCCCGTCGCCAGCTTGGAATTGTAATTGAACCGCCGCATTTCCGGGAGAGCGACCCGGCCCATGGTCACAGCAGAGGCTACAGAGGAGCCGGAAAGCGCGGCAAATCCGGCGCAGGCGGCGATCGTGGCGGACGCCAATCCGCCCCGCCAATGGCCGAACCAACTATAGGCGGCGTTGTATAGATCGCGGCTCATCCCCGAAACCGAGGCGAAGTTCCCCATCAGGATGAATAACGGGATGACGATCAACTCGTAGTTGTTGGAGATAACAAAAGCTTCGTCCGCGAGCATGGAGAGCGCCGGGGTCCAGCCGTTCATAAAGCCGAAGCCGACAACACCGACAATCGCCATGGCGATAGCCACGGGCATTCGAAGCGCCAGAAGCGTAAACAAGCCCAGAAGGCCGACAATGCCGAACATGGTGTTACTCATGGCCGGTCATCTCCTCTTCCTCCTTGCCTAGAAACGTCTGCCAGGCTTGGCGGAACAATACGATGGCGAACATCGCTGATCCGATCGTCAACATGACCAGAAATGGATAGTAGGGAATCTCCACCATCTGCGTGACTTCGTTGACATCAAGGGCGCGCTGGAACAGCAGGGCGCTCTCCCACGTCAACAGGACGACCAAGATCGCCGAGGCGCCCAGGATGATCGTATCACTCAACTGCACGGTCCGCGGTTTGCAGATCGCGCTCAGCAGGTCGACGGCAATATGTCCTTTGGTCAGGCCAGTATAGGCGAGGGAAAAAGCGACAATCGGGATCAGCATGACCTCTGCGGTGTCATAGACACCCAGCGGCGGCGCGTTGAACACCCGGCGCATAAAGACGGAAT
>JAYQGD010000617.1:0-1977 GCA_038140415.1 Rhodospirillaceae bacterium | reverse complement strand
AGTTTACCCAGGAGGAAGGCTTGGTGCGCATCGAGGCGGAAATCAACAAGGACGGCGCCTGTGTCGTTTCGGTGCGCGATACGGGCATCGGGATGGATGAGGCGGGCATCGCCGTCGCTATGAGCAATTTCGGACGTGTGCGGTCCGAACGGAACAATGCCGAAGAGGGGCTGGGGTTGGGCCTGCCGCTCGCCAAGGGATTGGTCGATGCGCATGGCGGATCGCCGGAAATCGCCAGCGAGAAGGATAAGGGCACGGTGGTCAGTGTGATCATTCCCAACTCTGCCCGGGAGTTGGAGAAGCTTGTATCTTAAGGGCCTGCGGGTCCAAAGGGGGGATAGACGTGGCGTACAGATATATTATCGACAAACCATCAAACTGCATCTTTGTAGAGCATACGGGCCGCTTCACCTTTGAAGAAGCCAGCGTGTTCTATGTGGAGCTGATGCAGGACAGCGGGTTCAAGCCGAACATGAATATCCTGCGGGATCTTCGGGCGGCGAAATTTCCCGATGACACGGACTATCAAATGGTCTCCCTACATGCGCGCAAAGTGTTCGACGCCTTTGATCAGGATTTGGAGAAAGCCAAGATCGCCCTCGTGGCCGCCGATGGCCGGGACTACAAAATTCTCCACCAATGGATTCTAGCCGGCAGGTTTTCCGGTGACGATGTGGAGCGCCGGGTCTTTCGAACCATGGAAGAAGCCAAGGTGTGGCTGGGCTTGGCCGAGGACCATCCCACCACGTTCCAGGATTTCGCCGCGGTCGTCTAAGACCGATTATTCGGCGGCGTCGGCCTTCACGTCCTGAAACTCCGGGATCACCTCATTGGCGAAGATGCGGATCGACTCCCGGTCATCGGGCAGCAGGATCAGAATGTGCTCGAAGCCCATATCCTGCAGAACCCGTAGCCGCGCCACGATGGTTTCGGGCGTGCCGATCAGAGCGGCATCATCCATGTCCAGGCCGCGATCGGAATAACTTTCGGGCTTATTTCTCTGGAGACCGGGCAGTGCTCCGTACTTTTCAATCATTTTACTAACGCGCTCATCGCGCTGTTTCAGCGCCGCATTCAGATCGCTCTCGGAATTGGTGATAGTGAGTCCGCGGGCCAACGCCACTTCCGTCGGGTCAAAGTTCCGGCCGATCCGTGCGCAAGCTTGGGTCCAGGCGTTGAGACGTTCTTGGGTGCGTTCGAACGAAGCGAAGTGATCAAGCATCACGTTTAAGCCAGTTTCTGCAACGTATGCAATAGATTCGTCTGTACCAGCAGCTGACCAAAGTGGCGGATGCGGCTTTTGGATAGGTGACGGTTCTACTACGATATCATCAAACTGCCAGTACTTTCCGTTATGATCAAAACGATCTTCCGATGTCCAGGCCTTGCGGATAACCCCAACGGATTCTTCATAACGTTCCATTGCTTCTTCCTTGGGGATGCAAAACCCTTTGTATTCCATATCTCGGTAGCCCTTACCGACACCGAAGTCGAGCCGGCCGCCCGACAAAAGATCAAGAGTAGCGGTCTGCTCTGCAATCAAGACTGGGTTGTGCCAAGGTAATACGGTTACCGCGGTGCCTAGACGAATTCGCTTAGTTTGAGCGGCAACGTAGGTTAAGAGCGAGAGCGAAGCGGAGACTTGTCCGCCACCAGTGAAATGATGTTCTACTAGCCTGATGCTGTCATAGCCCAATTCCTCCGCTTCCAGCACCATGTCTATAAAATGTCCATAACCCTGACTATCCGCGGTAGCGGCGTCTTTTTTGGCTACTGCGCCGCCGAATAATCCGAATTTCATCGCGATGTTCCTGTGTATCTGTTTGGGTCTTCCCGCTGTGGACCATATAGCCCAGTCGATCCCTTGGGGGCGTCACCCAAAAGATAGCGGCCATCCGAATCGCGCATTAGCCTACCATGCGCTCGCAATTCATCAAGCTTAACGGCAATCTCGCGGCCATCCCGGCTGCCCAGCGC
>JAYQGD010000616.1:0-1977 GCA_038140415.1 Rhodospirillaceae bacterium | reverse complement strand
TCTCGTAACCGTAATGCGCCGCCGCCCGTAGCGTAAAGTGCGGGTCAGTCAGGTGCAGCCGGGCCATCGCCACCATGTCCGCCCGGCCCGAGGCCAGGATGGTGTTCACCTGATCGGGCGTGGTGATGTTGCCGACGGTGATGGTGGGCACGTCCGCTTCCAGACGAACCTGTTCGGAGAATCCGGTTTGGAACATGCGCCCGTATATGGGTTTGGCGTCAGGCGTGGTCTGACCGGCCGACACATCAATAATATCCGCGCCGTGGGCCTTCAGCATCTTCGCGATTTCCACCGCGTCATCTCCGTCAATACCGGCGCCTTCCACCCAATCGCTGGCGGAAATGCGAACCGAGATCGGCTTATCCGCCGGCCAGGCAGCACGTACCGCCTCCAGCACCTCCAGCGGAAAGCGCATCCGGTTCTCCAATGAGCCGCCATACTCGTCCGTCCGCACGTTGGAGAGCGGCGTGATGAACGATGACAGCAAATACCCGTGGGCCATGTGAACTTCGATGATATCGAAACCCGCCTCATCCGCGCGCTTGGCGGCGGCGGCGAACTTGTCGCGCACCGTGTCCATGTCCGCCCGGTCCATTTCCTTCGGCACCTGACCATCCGGCTTGTAGGGAATGGCGGACGCCGAGACGAGCTGCCAGCGGCCTTCGTCCAGGGGCAGATCAGCCCCTTCCCAGCCCGGCTTGGTGGAGCCTTTGCGCCCCGCGTGGGCCAACTGCATACCGATCTTGGCGTTGGAATTGGCATGGACGAAATCGACGATTTTCTTCCAGGCGGGGACGTGCTCGTCCTTGTACATGCCGGCGCAACCGGGCGAGATGCGGCCGTCCGCCGAAACGTTGGTCATCTCGGTGAACACGAGGCCCGCGCCGCCCACGCCGAAGCCGCCCAGGTGCACCATGTGCCAATCGGAGGGCGTGCCGTCGTCGGCGGAGTACTGGCACATGGGCGAGACAACCACCCGGTTCTGCACCATCATGTTGCCGATATGGAACGGCAGGAACATAGGCTTGGGCGGATTGTCCTTGGGGATGTCCACGCCCTCCTGTTCCCGGACGATATCGGCGAACCAATGGTCCACCGCCTTGCCGTAGCCGGGATCGCGAAGCCCCAGGTTTTCGTAGGTCACACTTTTTGAGCGGCTCAAGAAATTGAACGCATATTGCGGCGCAGTCATGCCGTTGAAGCGCCGGGCGTTTTCGTACCATTGCAGGCTGACAAGCGCCGTCCGCTGCAGCCGGGCGATCTCCATGAAGCGTTTGTCCTGATAGGCGTCCAGCGCGGCCGGCACGGTCTTCTCTTCCTTCAAGCTTTGCGCCAGAGCGATCGCGCCTTCCATGGCGATCTTGGTGCCGGAGCCGATGGAGAACTGCGCCGTGTGGCAGGCATCGCCGATCAGCACCACGTTCTCGTGATGCCAGGTCTCGTTGCTGACCACCGGGAAATTGCGCCAGATGGATTTGTTGGAGAGCAGCTTGTGGCCGTCCAACTCCTCAGCGAAGAAATCCTCGAAATAGGCCAGCGTGTCTTCCTCGGTCGCCTGATCAAACCCGGCATTTTTCCAGGTGTCTTCATGGGTTTCCAAAATCCAGGTGGAGGACGCCTGACCCTGGCCCTGACCATATTGGTAGGCGTGGTTATAGAACCAGCCGTGCTCGTTGTTCTTGAAGATAAAGGTGAAGGCATCGAACCGCTGAGTGGTGCCCAGCCAGACAAACTTGGTCTTGCGGTAATCGATGGTCGGTTTGAACGTATTCTTATAGGTCTCCCGGACCAGGCTGTTCACGCCGTCCGCGCCCAGCACCAGATCGGCATCCCGATAGGCCTCGATATCGTCGATTTCGGTTTCAAACTTGAGCTTCACCCCTTCTTCCGCGCAGCGGCTCTGCAGGATGTTCAACAGCTTCATCCGCCACATGCCGGCGAAGCCGTGCCCGCCGGAGCGGATACGCTCTGTATCTT
>JAYQGD010000615.1:0-1986 GCA_038140415.1 Rhodospirillaceae bacterium | reverse complement strand
CGCTCTCCACCACCCAGCGCTATACCGAGGTGGACACGGCCCGGCTGATGGAAGTTTATCGCGACGCCCACCCCCGCGCGCGCGGTTAACTCTTAGATATATTTAGTAACTAAAATTATATTCTTGTTTTTGTTGTATCCAACTAGTTACAACCTTAACTTGTTCCAGACCTATTTGATGCAGAACAATAGTTTTAGAGGGAATTCTTTAATGATCAAAAATATCGCCCCCGTATTACTTTGTGTCCTATTGGTATTTGGTTTAGTCACCTCATCCGATGCGCGTCAGTGGCGCGTAACCCCGCAAGCGGCCGCGCAGGAGTATGTCATTATCAATGACCAGCGATCTCCTAACGAAATTGTTTTGGTGTTTTGGATGACGCCTCGGTTGTTGCCGGATCAACCACAGAATGAAACTGCCAAGGCTATGTTGACGCGGAATCTTTTGGTTGGAATTGCCCATGCAGATGTTTCAGCCGGCGGCGCGATGAGTTTCCGTGCGCCGACTAATATTACTTTGGTTACCGGCGGACAAAATAGACCGCCTTTGGCCGGGTCGCAGATTGAGCCGGCCTCTGCCGGCGCCTTGACCACCATGTCTCAGGTTTTTGCGCAGGCACTGGGACCGTTGGGGAAAGGTACCAAGTGGCATGTATTCGATGGCAGTGGCATTTCAAGCTGCCGTAGCGGCAGTTTCGCCATCAGCTATGCCGGTGAAAACTACACGTACGAAACACCCATCCCGGGCTGCTAACGTCTACCCGATCCAGTCTCGCGCCGCGTCCCGCTGATCGGGTGAAAAGAACTTCACCTCCGACTTGGTGAGCCTATCGGCGACGGCGGCGCACAATGCCTCCCACCGGCTGGTGCCGACCACCGCCAGCTTCTCGATCTCGTCCCAATGTTTGATGCCGAAGGCGGTCTTGTCCCAGGCGGCGACCCAGTCCCAACCGTCGAAATGTTCGATATCGGCGAGCAGCCGCAACGAGCCGTGATCATTGATCACCGCCTCCAGTGCCGGCAAGGCGGCCTTCAGGTCCTCATCGGTGACCTTACCGGCGAGCCGCACACAGGCGAGGGAGCCCGCGCTTTCGGGAAGAAGTTCAAACATGGGAAACGCGGCGGCGCTACATATGCAGCGCGCGGCCGTCCACCGCCAAGGCGGCTTCCTTGACCACTTCGGAGAGGCCCGGATGGCCGTGGCAGATGCGGGCGATGTCTTCCGCCGCGCCGCCGAACTCCATCACGGTCACGCATTCCTGGATCAGCTCGCCGGCCTGTGCGCCGACAATGTGCACGCCCAAGACGGCGTCGGTTTCCGCGTCCGCCAAAATTTTGACAAACCCGTCCGTGTCGCCCATGGCCCGCGCCCGGGCGTTCGCCGTGAACGGGAACTTGCCGACGTTGTACTTAACGCCGGCCTCTTTCAGCTTCTCCTCGGTCTTGCCGAGCCCGGCCACTTCCGGCCAGGTGTAGACGATGCCCGGAATGGCGTCATAGTCGATATGGCCCGACTGGCCGGCCAGCATTTCCGCCAGCACCACGCCTTCGTCTTCCGCCTTGTGGGCCAGCATGGCCCCGCCGATCACGTCGCCGATGGCATAGATGCCGTCCACGCTGGTCTTAAAATGCCCGTCGGTCTGGATGAAGCCGCGCTCGTCCATCTTGACGCCGACCTTGTCCAGGCCCAGCCCGTCGGTGAAGGGCCGCCGGCCGATAGAGACCAGCACCACGTCGGCTTTCAATGTCTCGGCCTTGCCGCCGGCCTTGGGCTCGATGGTCAGCGTCACGCCGGTCTTGGCCTTCTTCGCGCCGGTGACCTTGGCCCCCAGCTTAAAGTCCAGACCTTGTTTCTTGAGGATACGCTGCATGTTCTTGGACACCTCGCCGTCCATGCCGAACAGGATATTGTCCATGAACTCAACCACGGTGACCTTGGCGCCCAGGCGGCTCCAGACCGAGCCCATTTCGAGGCCGATCACGCCGG
>JAYQGD010000614.1:0-2002 GCA_038140415.1 Rhodospirillaceae bacterium | reverse complement strand
TCCCGGAGAAGCTGGATCACCCGCTGGCGCGTAATGCCGTTCAGGAAGGTGCCGTTGGGCACGGGCGTATGCACCACGCCGTTCTTGGCGAAAAACAGATTGGTGTAGGAGAACTCGGCCACATGGCCGTCCGGGTCCAGGGTGATGCCGGTGTCGAAGCCTTTCTGGCGGGCCTCATTCACTGAGCGGGCCACATTGGGATAAAGACACGAGGCCTTGGCGTTGGCCGGCGCCTGATCCGGTCCGGGCCGGCGGAACGATGACTTACACGCGGCAAAGCCCTTGGGCTCGGGCAAGGGCGCTTCGTAGATGGAGAGAACGAACTTGGTGCTGTCCGGCTCCGGCGTAATGAACCCGTCCAAGGCATAATACATCGGGCAGATATAGAGCTCGGCGTCTTCGTCGAACTGGGCAACGCCTTCCCTCGACAGGCGCTCGATCTCCTCGCCCGGGAGGGTCGGGATCATCCCCAACGCTTCAGCTGAGTCATTCACCCGGTGACAGTGACGGTCCAGATCCGGCATCTGCCCGGCGATGGCGCAAGCCCCGTCGAACACCACGGTGCCCAGCCACATGGCCTGGGTGTTGGGGGCCAGGATCGGCGGGCTGCCCTCGATCCAGTCACCGTCGAAATAGGTGCGGGCCGGACGTTCCCGTTTCGGCACTGCCTTGGCCATTATTCTCTCCCGGTTGGTCTACCCGTTAGTGATAGCAGGTTTTTAGCGCTGCGCTTCAAAAAACGATTTCAGTAGTTGCGCCGCTTTTTCTTCTTCCAGCCCGCTGACCACTTCCGGCGCGTGATGACAGCTCGACGACTGATAGAGGCGCGGGCCGTGATCCACTCCGCCGCCCTTGGGATCATAGGCCCCGAAATAGACCCGCCGCAGCCGGGCAAACGATATCGCCTGGGCGCACATGGGGCAGGGCTCCAAGGTCACATAGAGATCGCAATCGGGCAGCCGCGGCTCACCCCGCGCGGCGGCGGCCTCGCGGATGGCCAGCATCTCTGCGTGCGCCGTGGGATCGTTCAGCTCTTCCGTACGGTTGCCGGCGGCGGCGATTACCCGGCCGTGGTCGTCGACAATCACCGCGCCCACGGGCACCTCGTCCCGCGCGGCGGCGGCTTCCGCCTGGGCGAGGGCCTGATTCATAAAAGAAAGCGCGTCATCGTTCATGGCGGCAAGGTGGCAGGCGGGCCGGACTTTGGCAACTATGTGCGCAGTTGCGCCGGTGAGCGGGGACTCCTATAAGGGCGATTATGTCCAACCCGTCATCCCGCCCCGTCATCGGCATCACCTTCGATCATGAAGAGCCGGGGGGCTATTCCAAATTTCCCTGGTACGCGCTCCGGGAGAACTACGCTGCTGTTGTAACCAAAGCAGGCGGATTGCCGATGGTCCTGCCCCACGAACCGGAGCTGGTGAACGCTTATCTGGACCGGATCGACGGGCTGATTGTCACCGGCGGCGCGTTCGACGTGGACCCGGCGCTCTACGGTGGCGGCGCGGTCCACGAGACGGTGAGCCTCAAATCCCGGCGTACGGATTTTGAGTTCGGCATCACCCGCGGCGCGCTCGACCGGGACATGCCGGTCCTGGGCATCTGTGGCGGGCAGCAATTGTTGAACGTGGTGCTGGGCGGCACACTCATTCAGCATATCCCGGATACGGTGGAAAACGCTCTGGCCCATGAGCAGCCCAACCCGAGGGACGAGCCGGGCCATCCGGTGGCGATCACTGAAGGCACGCAACTCCATGCAATCGTCGGCACGAACGAAATGAATGTGAATTCCGCCCACCACCAGGCGGTGGAGGCGGTGGCGGACGGCACGGTGATCAACGCCGTGGCGCCGGACGGGGTGATCGAAGGGATCGAGGCGCCGGCCTACAGGTTCTGCATCGGCGTGCAGTGGCACCCGGAGTTCGAGATCGATCCCGGCGACCTCACAATCGTAAAGGCGTTCGTTCATGCCGCCGGATAGCACCGCAGACCGGAACAAGGG
>JAYQGD010000613.1:0-2003 GCA_038140415.1 Rhodospirillaceae bacterium | reverse complement strand
CATTGATCCATGACCGCCTCGAACTCGCCTGAATCGTAGACATACTGCAGCGGCGTCTTATAAGGCATGGCGTCCGGCCTGATGAAATTCCGCCGTCGGAACTCGGCCGGATCGATCCCCCGCTCCCGCGCGGCGACATCCATCAAACACTCCACCATATAGACCGCTTCGGGCAGGCCGGCCCCGCGATAGGGGCCCAACGGCGTGGTGTGGGTAAATACCGATCTCGCCGCCACCTGAATCGCAGGGATGGCATAGACGTTGGACATGTTCATCACACTCCGTGCCGTAGGCACCAACGCGGAGATTGAAAGATACGCGCCCACATTGGTGATCATATTGACCCGAAGGGCCAGGATATTGCCGTCCGCATCCAAGGCAATCTCCCCGTCATCCAACTGATCCCGCGCGTGGGTGTCGGCTAGCAGTCCTTCCTCCCGCGTCGCCGTCCATTTGACCGGCCGGCCGATTCTGCGCGCCGCCCAGATCACTAGCGCATCCTCCACATAGACCGTTCCCTTGAGACCAAACCCACCGCCCACATCCGGGCAGATCACGTGCAGGTCTTCTTCGGAGGTGTGAAACACGGCGCCCGCGAGAAGCTGGCGCACGGTGTGGGGTTTCTGACAGGTGGTGTATAGCTCGTATCGGCCTTGCCGGTAATGGCCCAAGGTCACCCGCGGCTCCAGCGGGCAGGCGGAGATACGATTGCTGTAGGCGGAGACCGTATGCACCGAGTGAGCCTTGGCGAAAGCCTCCTCGACTGCGCCACTGTCCCCCACATTCATCTGTAAGCAGGTATTTTCGGCCGCGTCTTCCCAAACTTGCGGAGCGTCGGCGTTGACCGCCTCCCTGGCATCGGTGACAAACGCCAACGGCGCATAGTCGATTTCGATCAGGGCTGCCGCGTCCACGGCCTGCTCCCGGGTCTTGGCGATCACCATGGCGACGCCCTCGCCGACAAACCGGACCCGATCCTGCGCCAGCAACGGCTGGAACGTGTTATTGCCGGGCAGCCAGCCGCCGCCGTCGGCAAGCTGAGTACAGGGAATGCCGCCCAAACTATCGGCCGCTACATCCGCTCCGGTCAGAACGGCGAGCACGCCGGGCGACGCGGCCGCGTTCTCCGTGTCGAGGTTTTTGATGTCCGCGTGTGGATGCGGGGATCGCAAGATGTAGGCATGGCTCTGCGCCGGCAGGGATATGTCATCCACATAATTTCCGTTGCCGGTCAGGAACGCCGCATCTTCGACACGGCGTACCGGCTTGCCGATCCCAAACTCGCTCATAATTCCTCCCCAAGAAAAATCTACGGTCAATTATTGGTCTTTGGATTATCTTATAAGGACAAAGAGACCTGCCAACCAGTTTGCCGTTCCTATAGGCGCGGTATTGGCTTGGACAGCGGGGAAGGTTAAGCTTCCTCAGCAGCAAACAACAGCCCGCCGAGGCGAACATGCGATTTATCTTCTTTCATCTGATGCCCTGGGACCGGTTCGACGACCGGGAGCTTGAGTGGCCGGTCAAGAATACATCCTTCGATCCGAACGAGGCGACGGAACTCTACAAAACCTATATCGACACAATGGCCTATGCCGAGGAATGCGGGTGGGACGGGGTCGGCTGCAACGAACACCATTTCAGCCCCTACGGCATGATGAACAACTGCAACCTGATCGGCTCCATGCTGGCGCAGCGAACCGAGAAGGCGAAAATCTGCATGTTCGGCAATCTGGTGCCGCTATTGAACCCGATCCGGGTGGCTGAGGAATACACCATGCTGGACGTGATCAGCGGTGGACGGTTGATGTGCGGGTTTATGCGCGGCATCCCCCATGAATACATCGCCTACAACCTGCCGCCGAGCGATTCCCGCTCCCGGCTGGCGGAAGCGACGCAACTAATCAAGAAGGCCTGGACTGAGCCCGACCCGTTCGGCTGGGAAGGTGAGCATTATCAGTTCCGCTCCGTCTCCATCTGGCCCCGCCCGGTGCAGCAGCCGC
>JAYQGD010000612.1:0-2003 GCA_038140415.1 Rhodospirillaceae bacterium | reverse complement strand
GCCGTACTCTTTTAAGGCATCCACAATGGCGCTGATGAACGCCGCCGGAGAGCCGGTGGTGCCCCCTTCCCCGCCGGCTTTGACGCCCAGCGGATTAGTCGGCGACGGCACTTCGTTGAGAGCGACCTTGAAATCCGGCACATCGCCGGCGCGCAGCATGCCGTAATCCATCAACGAACCCGATAGCGTCTGGCCGGTGTGATCATCAATCACACAAGCCTCCACCATGGCTTGGCCTAATCCTTGAACCACTGCGCCATGGGTCTGACCATGGACAATCAGCGGATTGATCGCCCGGCCCACATCATCCACGGCGGCGTAGCGGACCAGCTCCACCCCGCCGGTTTCCGGGTCCACCTCCACCTCGCAGATATGGGCGCCGTTGGGAAACACCGGCGTGTGCATTTCGTTGGCGCGCTTTACATAAAGCCCGCCGGCAAGCGCCTCGGGCAACTCCATGCCGTCCAACTCTTTCGCCAATTGGAACCAGCCGATTGATTTATCGGTGCCTTTCACCGTGAAGGTCCCGTCGGCGAAGTCGATGTCGCCGGCGGCTGCCTCCAGCACGTGGCCCGCCAACTGCCGGCCTTTTTCGATCAGCTCGTCAGCGGCCAGAACAATCACCGTGCCCGCCATCCGCATGGACCGGCCGGAATGGGAGCCGCCTCCCACCTTCACCACATCCGTGTCACCGAGCACGATCTGCACCTGATCCAAGGGCAGGCCCAGCCACTCGGCGGCGACTTGGGCGAAACTGGTTTCATGGCCTTGGCCGGAGGGCTGGGTGCCGATCACCACATCCACCCGGTCGTCTTGGGTTACCGTGATCTCCGTCTGCTCAATCGGACTGCCGATGGAAGATTCCACATAGGCGATAAAGCCGACGCCCAGCAGCTTGCCCCGCGCCTTGGCCTCGGCCCGGCGGGCCTCCACATCACCCCAGCCGGCAAGCTTCATGGCGATATCAAGATTTTCCGCATAATGGCCGCTGTCGTAATCCATGCCGATGGGATTGCGGTAGGGCATCTCCGCTTCACTCACCAGGTTTTGCCGGCGCAGCTCCTGCGGATCGCGGCCCAGTTCCCTTGCCGCCTGTTCGACCAGCCGTTCGATGGCGAAGGTGACCTCCGGCCGGCCCGAACTGCGATAGGCCTGGGTCGGCACTGTATTCGTAAACACCGCGCGCGACCGGATCATGCCGGCGGGTATCCGGTAGTTGCCGCTGATCAGTTGGGAGCCTTTGGCGATCGGGGAAAACGACACGGCGCGCGCCCCCACGTTAGAAATATTGTCGGCACGCACCGCGAGGAAATTGCCGTCGGCATCAATTGCGAGTTCCAGGGTCGAATGCAGATCCCGCCCCTGATAATCGCTGATGAACGCCTCGGACCGGTCGCAGGTGTATTTCACCGGCCGACCGAGTTTCTTCGACGCCCAGGCGGCCAGGGGGAATTCCACATAGACCCGGTTGCGGGTGCCAAAGTTTCCGCCCACGTCATACGAGAAAATCCGCACCTCCTCGTGTTCAACGCCCAGGACCTCGGCGATCTCCCGCTTTTGCCGGACCGAGCCGCCACTGCCGGCATGCAGGGTATAGCGTCCGGTCTCGGCGTCGTAGTTAGCCAGCACCGCGCGGGGCTCCATCGGCACGCCGGTGACCCGGCCGATATGAACGGTCGACTTAACGACGTGCGCGGCGGCGGCGAAGGCGGCCTCCGTCCCGGCCACGTCGCCGAAAGTCGCATCTATGCAGACGTTGCCCGGCAGTTCGCCCCACACCGCCGGCTGGGTACTTTCGGCAGCCGCAAATGTATCCGTATTATAGGGCAGCACCTCGTACTCGACGGAGACGGCCTCCGCCGCATCCAGGGCACGGCCTCGGCTTTCGGCAATCACACACGCCACCGCCTCGCCCACATGGCGCACTTTGTCCACCGGCAGCGGCACGTGCGGGCCGATAAAGACATCCGTGTCGCCGGGTCCCCGTAATTTCAGATCATGGT
>JAYQGD010000611.1:0-2006 GCA_038140415.1 Rhodospirillaceae bacterium | reverse complement strand
TCCACGGGCCGGCGCAGCCGTGACCCGTGGACCCACCTTTTTTCAACATGGGTACACGGATCATACCCGGATTAAGTCCGGGTACAGGCTTCCGGTCCGCACATGACTAGATAATTGAAATCCCCCCCCATCCGGCCCTTCGGGCCACCTTCCCCCGCGAGGGGGGGAAGGTTGATCGAATTGCAATTCCGCAGCTAAATACCCTCCCCCTTTACGGGGGAGGGGGCGGAGTCCGGGGTGACGCCGACAACGCGGGTGGGGGTATGCGCAGATCATACCCGCACATGGCGGTTCAGGGGAGGGCTCAGCTCCCGTAATGCGTCTACTCCTAGTGCGGTCTGCCGCGCTTCATCATCATTTCATGGACGGCGTCCATGCCGCGATCGACCATGGCGGTGACTTCAGCGGCGTGGGTCTGCAGGGCTTTGACCACCTCCGGATCATCTGACGTCTGGGTGACCGCAATGCCGTCGTCGGTGGTCTCAATCTCGGTTTTGATCTTGTCCCGGCGTTTGAACAGGATGTCGAGGGTCGGGCTTTGGATCATCACTTTCGGATCGCGGCCTTCTTCCACCCGTTGGAGCATCCCGGTGACGTGACTGACGACGACGGCCCTTAGCTCCTCGTCTTTGGTATAGGTCTCGGTGCGAATGCCGTTGGGCAGGTTTTTGACCGTCCGGTCGATCTTCTGAAAATTCCGGAATAGGGTGGCGAGCTCGGCGCTTTCCTCAGGCGTCGCGTTCAGGCCTTTAAGGCCGGGCATATTGACCATGTCATGGCCGGTGCCGTCCGCCCCGTGGTGGCGTCCGTGCCCCTTCATCTGGGCTTGCCCCAATTCGGCTTGGGAAAGGTAGATGCCGCCCGCCAGCATCAAGATTGCCGCGCCGCCGGCAATGCCGATGCGCCAGCCGCGCAGAGCGGGTTTCGGTGCGTTTGTTTTTGTCATTGGGAATGTGTCCTCGGTCAAACAGGGGAATATGTTCACTACTTTCATGAAATATCGCATGAAACGCCCGAAGGCGATATGATCACTATCATGTTGGAAGATTTATATGCGGCGATGATGGACCGCTCCAAGGGTCCCCGGCATGTGGCGAAGGGCGGCTACTTGTTTCACCAAGGGGACCGGATCAAGTCCATGTTTCTGGTATCCGAGGGCGCGGTGGAGCTTACGCGCTATCATGACGACGGTATGGCGATTGTCCTGCAGGTGGCCAAACCGACATCGGTCATCGCGGAGGCCTCGGCCTATGCCGCGAGTTATCACTGCGACGGGCTGGCGATTGAGCCCAGTACCGTGTGCGAGATCGACCGGAAGGCATTCCTGGGGCTGCTGGCTGAAGACCCGGACCTGGCGGCGGTGTGGTCCGCCCATCTGGCGCACGAGGTACAGGCTGCCCGGTCCCGCAGTGAAATCCTGGCGAGGAACAAAGTCGCCGACCGGCTGGACGGCTGGCTGGCCTGGCGCGGGGAGGGCTTGCCCGATAAGGGAGAGTGGAAAACCGTCGCCGAGCAGATCGGCGTGTCGCCGGAGGCGCTCTACCGGGAACTGGCTAAGCGGCGAGCGGATTGAGCCTGAGGGACACGTAGAGAAACAGAACCATCACGACGAGGAAGCCGCCGGCGGCGAAGAACACCAGATCGAACCCGCCGATCCCGAACAACACGCCGCCCAGCACCGGGCCCAGCACCTGGCCCAGCCGGTTGTTGACCCCATTGGTGGAGATCACCGCCGCCCGTGCGTGGTCCGGCGTTTCCTGCACCAGCAAGCTTTGGAAGGCAGGGAAGGCGACGCCGGTGGTGAGCCCAATGGCCAGGGACGGGATCAGCATGACCCAGATCGAGTTGACGAAGGGCACCGACGCCACGGAGAGCACCAAACCCATGATCGAGACGATTACCAGGCTTTCTGCGCTGAACGTGTTGGTGAGCCGGCCCAACTGTGTGGCGCCGATGATGCTGGTGACCACCCGGGCGGACAGGATAATGCCGATGGTGGCGGCCGA
>JAYQGD010000610.1:0-2013 GCA_038140415.1 Rhodospirillaceae bacterium | reverse complement strand
CACCAGTTCGGCTTCATCATCGCCGGTGCGGCGGTTCGTAACGTGCCCGTAGCGCCCGATGGCGATTATCTCAAAGCTTTGGAGCAGGCTGTCATTCATAGCGTGCCCAAGCCGACGGCTGTGGTTCTCAACTATCCCAACAACCCGACAGCGATGGTCGCCGATCTGGATTTTTACGGACAGGTGGTCGACTTCTGCCTGCACCACGGGATTTATATCCTGTCCGATCTGGCCTATGCGGAATTGTTCTTCGACATCGCACCGCCGCCGTCGATCCTGGAAATTCCGCGTGCCCGGGAGATTGCGGTCGAATTTACGTCGATGAGCAAAACCTACAACATGCCCGGCTGGCGGATCGGTTTCGCCGCCGGCAACAAGCACCTGATCGCGGCGCTGACCCGGATTAAGTCTTATTTGGATTACGGCGCGTTCACGCCGATCCAGGTGGCGGCGGCTACGGCGCTGAACGGCCCGCAGGACTGCGTCGAGGAAATCCGCCAAATGTATAAGGAACGCCGGGATGTCCTGATTGAAAGCATGTCGGCGTCCGGCTGGGACATTCCCGCACCGCCGGCCACCATGTTCGCCTGGGCTCCGTTGCCGCCGGGCTTCGAAGATTTGGGCTCCGTCGGGTTTTCCAAGCTGATCCTGCAAGAAGCCAAGATGGCCGTCTCGCCGGGTATTGCGTTCGGTGAACACGGCGATGGCCATGTCCGGATTTCGCTGGTCGAGAACAAGCAGCGCATTCGCCAAGCCGCGCGCAACGTGAAGACCTTTATGTCTCAGCAGGGCAACGTCCTGGAAGATTGGGAACGTAAGCAGGCCGCTGTCTCTTGAGTGAACCTCTGAAAATTGGTGTGGCGGGCCTCGGGACCGTCGGGGCCGGCACGGTCAAGCTGTTGCAGGGCCAGGCCGATTTGCTGCGCCAACGTTCGGGACGGGATATTGTGGTCACCGCCGTTTCGGCGCGGGACGCCGGCAAGGACCGGGGTTTCTCCAAGGACGGGCTGACCTGGTACGGCGATGCGGTCGCTATGGCGGATGACGCCAATGTTGATGTGGTCGTCGAACTGATCGGCGGTTCGGAAGGGGTAGCCAAGGATCTGGTCGAAAAGGCGCTGGCCAACGGCAAGCATGTGGTGACCGCCAACAAGGCGCTGGTGGCTCATCACGGCACAGCGCTGGCCAAAGCGGCGGAAGGCGCCGGGGTTGCGCTAGCGTACGAGGCCGCGGTTGCCGGCGGTATTCCCATCGTGAAGGCTTTGCGCGAGGGACTGGCCGCCAACAGCGTCAGCCGGGTCTACGGTATCCTCAACGGCACCTGCAATTACATCCTCAGCAACATGCGAGAGACCGGCAAACCGTTTGACACGGTTTTGGCCGAGGCGCAGGAGCTGGGCTATGCCGAAGCCGATCCGGCGTTTGACGTGGATGGTGTGGACGCCGCCCACAAGCTGGCCATTCTCGCCAGTCTGGCGTTCGGCACCGAGGTGAATTTCGACGCCATCCACTGCGAAGGCATTCGCCATGTCTCGCCCCTGGATTTTGAATTCGCCGAAGAGCTGGGCTACCGCATTAAGCTGCTGGGTATTGCGCGCAAGACGAACCACGGTGTCGAGCAGCGGGTGCATCCCTGCATGGTCCCCCTGGAAGACCCGATCGCGCATATTGAAGACGTGTTCAATGCCGTTGTGGTGGATGGCCACGCCGTCGAGACCACCATGTATGAAGGCCGGGGCGCCGGCGAAGGGCCGACATCGTCGGCTGTGGTTGCCGACATAGTCGATATCGCCCGCGGGCTGAGCTTGCCGGTGTTCGGAGTCCCCGCCGATTCGTTGATTCGCCCTGAAATTCCGCCCATGGCGGGGCATTCCGGCCAATATTATGTTCGCTTTACGGTCATCGACCGCCCCGGCGTGTTTGCGGAAATCGCCAATGCGCTTAAAGACCACAATGTGTCCATGGAGGCTATAATCCAACGTGGCCGGGCACCAGGGGAGGCCGTGGAAGTCG
>JAYQGD010000609.1:0-2022 GCA_038140415.1 Rhodospirillaceae bacterium | reverse complement strand
GATTGAGATCGGGCCGTTCGCCATCCGCTGGTACGCGCTGGCCTATATCGCCGGGCTGCTGGCCGGCTGGAAATACATCGTAGCCTTTATCAAGAAGCCGCCTCACGCCATGGAAGCCAAGGACGTGGACGATCTGCTGGTCTGGGTGACCCTGGGCGTCGTGCTGGGCGGACGGATCGGCTATGTGGCCTTTTATAATTTCGCCTATTACCTGGAGAACCCGCTGTCCATTCTGGTGGTGTGGCAGGGCGGCATGTCGTTTCACGGAGGGGCCATCGGCGTGCTGGTGGCATCCTATTGGTTCTGCCGCCGGCGCGGGCTTAACATTTTCGCGGTGGGGGACGCGGTGGTCTGTGCCGCGCCCATCGGCATTTTCCTGGGCCGCATCGCCAACTTCGTGAACGGGGAACTGTTCGGCCGGGTGACCGATGCGCCCTGGGGCGTGGTGTTCCCGCACGGCGGTCCGGCGCCGCGCCATCCGAGCCAGATTTACGAGGCTCTGTTGGAGGGGCTGATCCTGTTCCTGATCCTCTATGTGCTGTCCCGGAACGAGAAGACCCGCAACCGGCCGGGGGTCTTGTCCGGGGTGTTTTTCCTCGGTTATTCAGCGGCCCGCGCCATTGTCGAAATCTTCCGTCAGCCCGATGCACATATCGGCTTCCTGGCGGGTGGGTTAACCATGGGGCAGATTCTCTCCGCGCCGGTGCTGCTGTTCGGTCTGTACCTCATCTTCCGGCCGCAGAAGTCCCCGGCGTGAGTAGCCTCACCGAACGCCTGAAGGCCGAGATCGCCGAAAAAGGTCCGGTGCGCCTGGATGCATATATGTCCCGGTGTCTGGGCGATCCGGAGCACGGCTATTACATGACCGGCGATCCGCTGGGTAAGGAGGGGGATTTTGTCACCGCGCCCGAGGTGAGCCAAATGTTCGGCGAACTGCTGGGTCTGTGGGCGGCGACGGTCTGGCAGCAGATGGGCGAACCTGGATCATTTAATCTGGTCGAACTGGGTCCCGGCAGGGGCACCCTGATGGCCGATTTCCTGCGGGCCGCCGCCGGCATGCCGGGCTTCATCGAGGCCGCCGATATCCATATGGTGGAGATGAGCCCGATGCTGGCCAAGCGCCAACGGCTGGTGTTCACCACCGTGGATCATTCGCTGACCTGGCACGAGCGGCTGGAGAGCGTGCCGGCAGGGCCAAGCCTGATCATCTCTAACGAATTTTTCGACGCCCTGCCGATCCGGCAGTTGGAGAAGACGCCGGATGGCTGGCGGGACCGGGCGGTCGGATTGGATGCCGACGGCGGCTTTGTCTGGACGACGCTTGCCGATCAGGTTGCCGCGCCGGCCGGCTTCGAGGACGCACCGCAAGGCAGTCTCCTCGAGATCAACGAGGCCGCCGACGCTGTGATGCGGGAGATGGCGGAACGGCTGTCGGCTGACGGCGGTGCGGCCTTGGCCATTGATTACGGCTACACGAAAACCGCGCTCGGCGACACGTTTCAGGCGGTCCGGGACCACGACTTTGCTGACCCGCTCGAAAGCCCCGGCGACGAGGACCTAACAGCGCATGTGAAATTCCAGCGCCTCGCCGAAGTCGCCGCGGAAGCCGGGGTCTCCGTTTCAGGGCCGGTGACGCAAGGCCTGTTCCTCAGACGGCTGGGGATCGAGGTCCGGGCGGAACAACTGATGCAGACCGAATCCCGCCGGCAGAAATACGAAATTCACACCGGGCTGCACCGGCTGATCGATGACGGCCAAATGGGAAACTTGTTTAAGGTGCTGGCCGTCCATGATCCGTCCCTGGTGACCCTCGAAGGATTTGGACCCGACGATGGTTGAGGCAGGATCACAGGTTCTCACGTCCGATATCCTGCAAGGCGGGGGCGTGCGTCATGCCTTTTGCACCCGGGAAGGCGGGGTGAGCACGGGCATCTATGCCGGCATGAATTGCGGGTACGGCTCGGACGATATGGGGGGAAACGTGACCGCAAACCGCCGGGCCGCCGTTGAAACGTTGAAGAC
>JAYQGD010000608.1:0-2022 GCA_038140415.1 Rhodospirillaceae bacterium | reverse complement strand
AAAGATGAGAGAAGCTTGCCGACGATCCCTTTGTCGCGCATGTCGGCCTGAAGCGCCGCCTGATCCAGGAACAGATGCATGCATTGATCCAGATTGGTTGCATCGGGCGGGTGGGCAAAGGCCATGCGCCATTCCGGAAAGGCACGTTCCTGTGCTTCCAGGTCGATCAGAATACGGAACTGGGTGTGCCGCTTATCGGCTTCGATGATCTCGGCTAGTTTGCCGATGGTATCCGGCGGGCCTTCAATTGCCTGCATGATCGAGCCGTCGGCATATATCAGCAGACCGGTTACGTCCAAGGCCTGATTATTTTCTCGAGCGACGCTAAGGATGTCGCTGAGCTGCTCATCGGTATACTTGGGGAAGGCGGAACTCACATAAACAATCTGTCTAACGTCTGACATTACGCTACTCATTACTCTTTTTAAGGTTGAGGCTTTGGCTTTGGGGCGGGGCAACCATACAAAGTGTATGCAATTTCTCAAGTTTCAAAATATTGCGCGAGGTTTGTTGCTAAAGTGAAATAGCATCCCCTGCTATAAACGCTCTGGTTTGGGTATTCCCCAATGTCGTAATGTAGAATCCGAGATTGCGGATCGGCAGGCCATCAACATAATCGCGCCAACAATAAGAAAATAGCGGCCGGTTGTTACAGCCTGTCACAAGTTCGAAATGCCCCGTCTATCAGGCTGTGACATCGGCTTGATACGTAAACATGAACGCGACGTAAGGGGCAGGCGAATGACAAAAAATGCCGCGGCATATCCAAAGACCTTCAGCGCCAATTTGTCCGGGTATTTCCGGGCGGTGAATAAATACCCGCTTCTCGAACAGGACCGGGAAACGGCCCTCGCCACCCGCTAGCAGGACGAGCAAGACCGCACAGCGATTGCCGAGTTGATCAACTGCCATCTTGGCTACGTGGTTAAAATCGCCACCGACTTCAAAGGATTTGGTGTGCCGTTCGAAGAACTGATCGCCGCCGGGAACTTAGGGCTGGTCAAAGCAGCGTCCCGCTTCGATCCCGACAAGGGCGTCCGGATGTCGGCCTATGCAAAGTTTTGGATCCGCGCCGCCATGATGGAGTATGTCTCCCGGTCCAAATCCATGGTCCGGCTGATTACCAAGAGCTCCCACAAAAAGCTGGTATTCAACCTGAGCAAAGTGAAACGCCAGTTGAAAATCATCGACGACGGTGAATTGTCCCTGGAGCAGGCCGCCGATATCGCCGACAAGCTGGAGGTGCCGGCGGAAGACGTGATCACCATCAACCGGCGGATGGCGGCCGAGGACCTGTCTCTGAACGAACCGCTTCGCGAAGGGGAAGACGGCGAGCATTTGGACAATATAGAGGATGATTGCCCCAATCCGGAAGACAGCTATCTGGCCGCTGACGAACTGTCATACCGGCGGGAGCTTCTCCAGAAGGGTCTGAACAAACTGGCGGACCGGGAACGGCAAATTTTTGTTGCTCGCCGGATGTCGGAAAATCAGGAAACGTTAAAAAGCTTGAGCGAGACGTTCGGCGTATCGCCCGAGCGCATTCGTCAGATTGAAAACGCAGCCTATGCCAAGCTTAAGGGTTTCGTCCGGAATGAGGCTCTGGACGATAGGCTCTCCAGCCACGCCGGCTAAGCGATCCAATCCGGTAGAAAGTTTTAGTCCGGCCAGATCGTGCCGGGCGGGAACGGCACGTAGAACACGTGCGTAAAGATCAGATAGGCAATGATGCACGTGCAGATCGGCGCCACGATGGCTGACGTCATATTTTGCCGGGTTTTTTCCAGGGTCAGATACACCGATAAGACCAACAGCATCACCACGCTGGTGGGCCAGAACCCGATGGTCCGCATGATGGACATATAGATCAGCACGACCACCAGAAAGATGAACACATGCTTGGCTGCCAGCTTGTGGTCTTCATCAAAGATGATGAGATCGGCGACACGCCCGCGCATGGTGGTGAAAATAAACTTCGCAAAGAACGCGACGGAAGCTGCAAAAACCACATAGGTTGCCAGC
>JAYQGD010000607.1:0-2030 GCA_038140415.1 Rhodospirillaceae bacterium | reverse complement strand
GTCACATAATGCACCCTGATCTCGGTCCCGCCGGCGCAGAGCCGCTGAAACACCTCGATCATGGACGAGCTTGCCATGGCGCCTTCACTCTCGATCTTATCGAGCTCCGCCGTGATCGCCGCCGCGCCTGCCGCACTCACCTTCGCCAGCCCGATCCATTCGCCATGGATGTCACTCTCGGCGACATCCGGGCCGATTGTGGTCAACGCCACATCATCGCTGCCGAGATAGCCCATGTTATAGGGTTCGGAACAGGACACCAGATCGCGGAGATGGGACACAGGATCCGGGTCCTTGTCCCGCCACAAAGCGTCCGCCACCAAGACGATGTCGCCATCGACCTCCAGCAGATCGTCCAGAATGTGCTGGCGGAAAAGGATGTCCCCATAGGCCAGGATGGTCGGCCCCTTCAATGCGTCGCGGGCCTGATTGAGCGACACCGCCTCACCGGTCTCGTCATAGTCGTCATTGTCGACAAAATCGAGGGACGGCAGGTTCACAGTCTCTTTCTTGTAACCCCGGACCACGGTGATCCTTCGCACCCGGCTTTGGTTGAGCGTAGTCGTCAGCCGGCGCAGCAAGGGCTGACCCTGAATATCAATCATGCACTTCGGGATGTCCTTGGTGAGATCGCCTAGCTTGCTGCCCCGGGACGCCGCCAAGATCACAGCATTCACCTCCGGCTCGCTGGCCGGCAGATAGATTTTCTCCGCCTCCGCCAGTTCGGCATTCTCCGCCAATTCGAAGATGTCGGCAACGCTGGCGATCTTGTCCTCGACCCCCATCAAAGACTGATCCCGATGGATGCGGCGGGACACTTCGCGCATGGCGGAAATGCCGGCGCGGATATTGTGGTTGGCCCAGATCACCAGTGACGCGCCCGCTTCCTGGAACGCTTCCGTCGGCGTCTGGTAATAGGTCGTCGGCACGATTACCACGGGGCAGCGCCGGTCCCATTCCCGGAGGAACTCGAGGATTTCCTCCCCGTCCCGCATCTTGGAATGGATCAAGATGCCATCCGCCCCGGCCTGGTGATACGCGCCGGCTCGCTTGAAGGCTTCAGCCATGCCCCAGCCGGAGATCAGCGCCTCCACCCGGGCAATGACGGAAAAGTCGTCATCCAATTGGCTGTCCTTGCCGGCTTTGATCTTGCCGCAGAATTCGTCGATTTCGGCCAAAGGCTGGCCGTCGCCGATGAAGGAATTGGTCTTGGGGAAGAGTTTATCCTCAATGCAGATGCCGGCGATGTTGCGCTGACACAGTTTCTGCACCGCGCGCCGCATATTGTTGAAGTTGCCGTAGCCCGTATCGCCGTCCACCAGGATCGGGATGGTCGTCGCGTCCGACATGAATTCCAGCACATCCAGCACCTGGGTCCAGGACGCCTCGTTACTGTCCCGCACGCCCAGCGCCGCCGACATGGACAGGCCGGACGCCCAAATGCCCTTGAAACCGGCCTCCTCCACGATCTTGGAGGAGATGCCGTCATGGGCCTCCATGATGAACGCGAGCTCGTCGGAGAGCAGCATCTCCCGAAGTTGCCTCGTCTTGCTCACATGATCGCCGGAATTCAGCATCCGAGCTCCAAATTATTGATCAATATCAATATATTAAACCATCGAACCGGTGTATAAACCCGGTTCCGCGACGTGCGTCCAGTGTTTTAAACCCCTCATGGGGGAATTGCCCAGCGAATTTGTGTCAATTATGTTACCGCCATGCTGAATATTCCTGACTTGAACAACGATCAGATCAGAGGGTTCCGGGACTCCGGCTACCTGGTCTTGCCGGGCGCCTATGCCCCGGATCAGGGCGCCCTCCTGCAGAAATGGGCGCAGGAACTGGCCGACCGGCCGGAAGAGCCCGGCAAGCATTGGGTCTATCACGAGACCAGCCTGAAAGACGGCCGATCAGACCTGATCAACCGGATCGAAAACATGACCCCGTTCCACGACGGCTACAAGGAACTGGCCGAGAGCCTCATTCCCTCCGTCGGTCAATTGCTGGGCGAAGAGGCGGTTTTGTTCAAG
>JAYQGD010000606.1:0-2031 GCA_038140415.1 Rhodospirillaceae bacterium | reverse complement strand
GGATGCTTGTTTTTCGTCATTTCTTACTCCTCATTTCTAGATGTCTGTCTCTTTTGAGCCTCGTCCAATACGGCCAACACGCGCCCCTTCGACAGGATCTCGGGAAGCGTCAAACCCCTCGGCGCGCCGGGTCCGTAGGCAGCGTTGAACGGGATGCCATAGCGTCCGAAACGGGCGAGGTAGTTGGATATCCGCTCGTCCGGCAGCGTCCAGTCCGCCTGCATCGCGATGACATTCTCTTCCTTCAAGCGCTCAACGACCGACGAATCGGACAAGACCAGCCGTTTGTTGGCCTTGCAGGTGATGCACCATTCGGCGGTCACGTCCACGAAGACGGTCTTTCCTTGCGCGACAAGCGTCGGTATGGCCTTCTCGTCGAACGGGCGCCAGACGCCATCCAGGGCCTCGTCGCTCATGACGCCTGGGGTTTGCTGAGCGGCCTGGGTGGATAGCTGTGGCGCTAGAACGGCCAGGACTGCCAGGAAAGAGACGCTTGCCAAGGCGGTTCTGGGCTTTGGCGCGCCGCGCGACAGAAGGTAAAGGACCATGCCAATGGCGAACGTAATTCCGCTTACCAGTGCAGTAATTTTCCAACCGACCTCGGCGGCGAGCACGCTCAAAAGCCAGACGCCCGTTCCAGCCAACGCGAAACCGAGCACCCGTCTCAGGACGATCATCCAGCGGCCAGGCTTAGGTAGTTTTGTAACTAAGCGCGGAAAAGTTGCAACCACTAGATAAGGCGCGGCCAGGCCGACGCCGAGGGCGAAGAATATCACCAGAATTTCCACCGGACCGCGTGCCAAGGCGAAGCCGACGGCGGTTCCGAGGAAAGGCGCTGAACAGGGCGTGGCGAGAAGGGTAGCAAAAGCCCCGGTCAGGAAATTCCCCGTGAGGCCCGATCTCTTCGGCGACAGGTTCTCGGTTTTGTCCATGACCCAGCCGGGTAGGTGAACCTCGAAGAATCCCCAGAGATTGCAGGCGAACAACGTCACCAGGATCGTCATGGCGATCAGGAACCACGGAGACTGGAACTGAATTCCCCAACCGACGGTGGCGCCCACCGCCTTGAGGCCGATCAGCGCGGACGCCAATACAAGGAAGGAAGTCAGGATTCCCGCCGCTGAAGCGACGAAGCTAAGCCGCACCGGCCCGCTATCCCTGCCCCCATGACCGACGGCGCCAAGCAATTTGATGGACAGGACCGGCAACACGCAAGGCATGAGATTGAGAATCAAGCCGCCCAGCAGGGCGAGCCCGATCACCGTCCAAACGGAAGTTCCATCTTCCTTTTCGAGAACGCGGGCTATGCTCGACGGAAGGTCGTTCCCACCACCGGAAGGCGTGGCGCTAAATTCTGCCGCTAAATCCGTGTCGACGAATGTCAGGGCCAAAGCCGAACTCGTCAGCTTCCGTTTAGTAAACTTTAAGCCCGAAACCGGGACATCAAGCACGGCCTTTCGGCCAGCCGATTCGATTTGGACGAACGGTTCGGAAAACACCAACCCCTCGGGTCCCTCCACGAAGATGTCGGGTTTTTTTAAGGGATCGGCGGAGATAACCTCGACCCGCAATACAGCCTCATCCGGATTCGATTGAACTGGCCCGAATACCTTCGCATTTTCGATCTTGAGCCCAACGCCGTCGCCACTTCCCGGAACTCTGGCGGCAAACCGGCTGATAAGGTGCGCTTCGGGGCTAGGAGAAGCCTGGCCTGTCGGGAGGGTGAGCGCCAGTTCCTCCATGATCGGAATGCAAATTTCCTTGCAGGTCAGGTAATCGACCGTAACCCTGGCCGCTGTTGGCACTCCCGGCTGCTTCAATTTCACATCAAGCGGCAGGACGACCTCGTCCCGGTAACCAAGCGTGTTGAAACCGAGAATCTGGAACCGTTCGGGCGCTGGCCAGGACATTGCCGCGCTGTCGATGTTTTCGGAAGCGGACCAATCCAGTTTCGGCGGGTAGCCCGCGTCGCCGGCGGAGCGCCAGTAGACTTTCCAGCCGTCCTTCATCCGGAAATGCAGACCGAGTTTG
>JAYQGD010000605.1:0-2054 GCA_038140415.1 Rhodospirillaceae bacterium | reverse complement strand
TCGGGTTTCCCAGCTCGGCTCGATAAATAGCCCCACCACATTGACTATTATGGAGGTAATGACCCGGGCCGCCACGCCGAATGTCCCCTGTTGAGAATTCGCCAACCGCATCCGGCGCTTGGACAGCGTACCCCTGTCCGCAGTATTGAAGATGTTCACGGTCCCCAACTTAGGCCACCGTTCACCCAAATTTGTGATCTGGAAGACAGGCGCACCGGCTTGGCATTTCGCGCTGATCTCCAGATCGAGACCACTGCCGGTCACCGCGACCGTCTCCACCTCTTCGGCCGGCAGACGCCGGGCGGGGGCAGGCTTCACGGGCGCGGCCGCTGCGGCAGGCTTTGCCGGGGCAGCGCTTTGCGGTTTAATATCAACGTCCGCTGCCAAAGCCGCCAATTGTTCATCCTTAACCTTCAAACATCCCAGAGCGGCGATCCGCTGATCAATATCACGTACATGCTGTTTTAGGCTCTCGCCGGCCAGCGTCATATTGCGGGATTTGATGACCGCAGATTTGCCGGATTTAACATTTTGCGCCATGTTCTTCCGGTAGACCTTCCAGCGGTCAATGTAAGCATCCCAGTTCCCTTTGTACTGAACCTGGACCGACTTACGAATATCTTCGGGCGAGTTCACCCACCAATCGACTTTCGGCAAATCGGGACAAGAGCCGACATCGGTCGCGGCGGCCGGAAAGATATCCTCTCCCCCGCCCGCGTTGGCCTGCAGGCATTCAAGCACCTCGATGCGCGCCTTGATATCTTCCACATGGGCTTTAAGTGTTTCGCCGGTCAGTGTGAGATTTCGAGACTTGATGAGGGCGGACTTTCCGCTCCGCACGTTCTGCTCCATCGCTTTCTGATATTGCCGCCAGCGGTCGATATACTTCCCCCAATCGCCGCCGAAGCGTGCTTTGACGGTATTCTCCGCGGCTTTGGGATCATTGAACCAATACTCAACTTTGGGAAAGTCCTTGCATTGCGCGGCAAAAGCCGGCCCCGGCGCGACGGCGCCGGCCGCAAGGATAAAGCCAAAAACCATGGTGATGGCGGGAACGGCGCCCGCCGTGCAAATTTTTCTCAGATCAAGCATGAGTACAGTACTAATCTTTTCCGGCCTTTTACGACTATTGGGGAGACTAACTAGTAGCAGCAAAAAACGGCCAAAATTTGACAATCTTTCATCACAATCCCGCCAGCCTTTAAGGAATCGGGTCAGCGGATGATCATCACCGAATTTTCCGCATACTCCATGACCTTGAAGGCCACGCTGCCCATGAAGAAGCGCTTGAGCCCGGTCCGGCCGGTATCTCCCATCACGATAAAGGAATAATCTTTCCCCGCCTCGATGATTTCCTGTACAGGGTTGCCGATCCGGGTAAACGCATTGACCGGTTCTATATCGATGGATTTCAGATGCTGGACCGCCTTTTCCACGTTGGCTTTGGCCTGAGCCTCGCCATCCTGATCCAGCGCAACGGACAACACCGACACGTTTGCACCAACCCTTTTGGAGGTCTCACCGGCTTTCAGAAGCATATCCATGGCCCGGTCGGAGCCATCCGTGCAAAAAAGCTGACCGTGGCCCACTTCCAAATCTCGGGCGATGCAAACGGAGCACGGCGCATGGACCGCCATTTTTTCCGTCACCGCCGGGTCCCAAAAGCTTTTCGCCAAGCCGCCGGACTTATTGGACGATCCGAGAATGATCATGTTGTAAGGGCCCAACTCATACTGATCGAGGATACCCACCGCCACCGACGGCGCGACCTTCAGTTTGAGCACCACCGACCGGCCATTCCGGGGACTGGTATACACAGTCTTATTGTCGCCCAGCGGATCACCGTCCACATCGGTATGGGTAAACTCGGCATGCCAATCATCGGCGATCTGGCCATTCTCGATCAGTTTATCCAAACCGATCTTTAGGTATTTGATACCCGGCAGATCCAGCCCCCAATTGAGCATGTTCTCACGCGCCACCCGAAACTGCAGCCCGCCGGTGCGCATTCCCTGATCAATCGGACGAACGTAGAGAAGAATAATATCTGCATC
>JAYQGD010000604.1:0-2056 GCA_038140415.1 Rhodospirillaceae bacterium | reverse complement strand
CACCACCAAATTCAGCGGGCTGACAAACTCGACAAATGCCGGAAGCAATTATTTCGCTAACATTCTCGTCACCGAAATGATGATCGTCGTGGGTGGTCGGACCGGTCTCACCGATATGTTGAGCCAAAATCTCGGCGCGCGCCAAATAGTCAGACCGCTTCTTAACGGAGGACTTTTCAGTTTCTATGTCGGGAGTGTTCATCCGGCCCTGATTAAAATCGATTTTTGTTGGAATTCTTGGGCCACGATATCAATTGTTTTGACCGGGGACAAAGTCTTGAATATCTCGGCTTTCCAATCTCGATGCACACTAGTGCACGCGCCTATAAATTAGATATATCTAATATTTATAATTGACGCTCCAAGACAGATCCAAATTCCCGAATGTCAATCTTTCAAAGCACCTATCAGAAATTCGACATTGCCTTCCGGGCCCTTAATCGGACTCTCGGTTATCCCGTCAACGCTCCAACCCGCTTGCGCCGACAACCAACTTTGAACCCTCTCACAGACTTCCCGGTGAAGTGCAGGATCGCTGACCACGCCTTTCTTACCCACCTGACCTTTGCCTACTTCAAACTGCGGTTTAATCAAGGCGACAAGTTTTGCGCCAGCCGTTGTTAGGCCCATTGGTGCGGGCAATACCGTCTCCAGGCCGATAAAGCTCGCGTCGCAACAAAGGAAATCAATTGGATCCGAAATTTGGGAGTTGCCCAGATGTCGGGCATTGGTTTTTTCCAGAACCACGACTCTGTCGTCCTGGCGTAGCTTCCAGGCCAACTGCCCTTGTCCGACATCGACGGCAAAAACCTTCGCTGCCCCCTTGCTCAATAGGACATCAGTGAACCCACCGGTGGAGGCGCCGATATCCAGGCAAACAGAGCCGGAGACATCGAACCCGAAATGTTCCAGTCCATGAGCCAGTTTTAGACCACCACGGGACACCCACGGGTGGTCCTGCCCCCGCACCGCGAGCTCGATATTGACACGATATTGGGTGCCAGCCTTCTCCAGCTTGCGTTCGCCGCTAAAGACAAGACCAGCCATGATCAAGGCTTGTGCCTTTGACCGCGATTCAACGAGGCCGCGATCCACAAGCAATTGATCTAGTCTGGATTTACCGGAAGGTGTTTCTGTGGAGAGAGATTTGTTTGGCTCGCCTTCCGACATCGCGTTGCCAAGACGTCGTTATGCGGTTAGGCGCGCGCCGGTTGTGCGCTACCGCTTTCGGCCACCTTCTCACCAAGTGCCGCCAACGCCGTCGCAACAATGTCAGGGCGGCGCAACCCGGCCAAGACGTATTGGCTGTCGGGTTTATCTTGATCGATAAAGATATCAGGTAGCGTCATTGCCCGGAACTTCAGCCCTTTGTCGAAAACACCCTTATTCGCAAGGAATTGCATCACGTGTGACGCGAACCCTCCGACGGAACCCTCTTCAATAGTGATGAGGACTTCATGATCCCGAGCTAGGCGCAAGATAAGGTCTTCATCCAATGGTTTTGCGAAACGCGCGTCCGCAACGGTCGTCGACCAGCCCAGGGACGCGAGCTCATCAGCCGCAGCCAGACATTCCTGCATCCGCCCACCCAAATTCAGCACTGCAACGGACGTGCCTTCCCGGACGATCCGCCCCTTGCCAATCTCCAGCGGGATACCTTCTTCCGGCATGTCAATTCCGACGCCCTCTCCGCGGGGATAGCGGAAAGCACAGGGCCGGTCGTCAATCTGGGTCGCCGTAGCGACCATATGCTTCAGTTCAGCTTCATCGGAGGCGGCCATGATCACAAAGTTCGGCAGGCAGCCCAAATAGGCGATATCGAAAGAGCCGGCATGTGTCGATCCATCAGCGCCAACCAGCCCAGCACGATCAATCGCAAATCGGACCGGCAGTTTTTGGATGGCCACGTCGTGGACCACCTGGTCATAGGCGCGTTGCAGGAAGGTGGAATAAATCGTGGCGAAAGGCTTATAGCCTTCCGTTGCGAGCCCCGCAGCAAAGGTCACCGCGTGCTGTTCGGCGATCCCGACATCAAAAGTCCGGTCAGGATACTCAT
>JAYQGD010000603.1:0-2058 GCA_038140415.1 Rhodospirillaceae bacterium | reverse complement strand
ATGGGGTGGACACACTCATCAAGATCGATTCGGGCAAGGTCAAGAAGTTCGTCGGCATCATGAAGAAGCAAGGTGTGAAGTTCTCCAAGCTGCCCGATGCGGAGCGGAAGAAGTGGGCGACCTCAATGCCGAACATCGCCAAGGAGTGGGCGGCCCGTCTTGATGAGAAGGGCCTGCCCGGCACTAAGCTCATGAATAGCTATATGGAAGAACTGCGGGCGCGGAATATCGGTGTCGCCCGTCATTGGGACAAAAGCTAGTCTTTTGCCGACTAACAGACCCAAGTAGTCCTTGCCGTGTCGGGTGACCCAGACCTAGGCGTCCGGGCACCCGGCGCCGTTCCCAGAGGCTTTGACGCCGTCGTCTCGCTGTTCAACGCCGGCGGCAGCCTCTGGATATTCCTGCTCATGATCATGTTGAGCGCGGACGTGTTCAGCCGCGCCGTCTTTAACGCGCCGATCAACGGCGTGCCGCTGCTGGTCGAGCTATCGATCCTGGTCATTGTGTTCATGCAGTTGGCCGCCGCCATCCGCAGCGGCCGGTTGACACGCTCCGAAATCCTGTTGGCAAATTTGCTGGAGAGGCGGCCGACGTTGGGGCTGACACTCCAGGCTGCCTTCGATCTTCTCGGTCTCTTTGTGATGGGACTGTTGTTTTACTACACGGTCCCGACCTTCATCAAAGTGGTGGAACGGTCCACCTTTGTCGGGGTCGAGGGCGACTTCGCCCTGCCGAGTTGGCCGTTCAAATTGCTGATCCTCATCGGCGCGGCCTTCTGCGCCGTCCAGTTTATCCGGTCGTTCCTCACCGGCGTCCGCGACCTAAAGGCGCTATCCGGGACCGGGCAATTTGATACGCGCGGCCTCACGCGCATGACAGTGGGCATCGCCGCGATTACGGCAATTCTAGTGGTCCTGGGCCTCTCGTTGGACCTGACCAATGCCACGATCGGCGTGGTCTCGATCTTCTTTATTCTGGGCTTTGTCTATGTCGGCGTGCATGTGGGCGTCGCCCTGGCGATCATCTCGTTCGTCGGCGTCTGGCTGGTTCGGGACAATTTTGAAATCGCCGGCAAACTGTTGGCGCTCTCCCTCGGCGAAAGCATGCAGGAATACGAGTTCGGCGTGATCCCGTTGTTTGTGTTGATGGGGCAGTTGATCAGTGTCTCGGGTGTTGGTCGGGACACTTACGAAGTCGCCCACCATGTCTTTCGCCGTGTGAAAGGCGGGCTCGGCACGGCGACCGTTGGCGCGAACGCGGTCTTTGCTGCCGTCACCGGCACCAGCATCGCCTCCGCGTCGGTCTTCACCAAAGTTGCCGTGCCGGAGATGTTGCGCCTCGGCTACCGGCCGCGCTTCTGCGTCGGAGTGGTGGCGGGCAGCTCGGTTCTGGGCATGCTGATCCCACCGAGCCTCTTGTTGATCATCTTTGGAATCCTGGCGGAAGTGTCCATCGGCGACCTGTTCATCGCCGGTATCATTCCGGGTCTGGTGCTGACCGTTGCCTATTTCATCCTGATCTCGATCATGGCCAACCGGTTTCCCGATAAAGTGGGAACAAAAGAGGCGCTGGACACCAAGGCCGAGCCGCAAATGACGACGTTGGAAGCCGCCGGTAAGGCCCTGCCGATCCTGCTGCTCATCGTCGTCGTGTTGGGCGGCATCTTCGGCGGCATCTTCACCGCGACGGAAGCCGGCGGCATCGGGGCGTTAGGTGCGCTGGTCCTCGCAGTCTACAAGAAGACGCTGACCCGGGAGACGCTGTGGGAGGCGTTGACCGAAACTGGGCATGTCACCGCCGCCATCGCTTTCCTGCTGGTCTCGGCCCATATTTATTCGCGGATGATTTCACTTACCGGCATTCCCAACATGGTCGAGGCGCAGGTGATCGAGTGGGGGCTCGGCGCGGGCGCCCTGATCGCGATCTACATTGTGACCATCATTATTCTGGGCACGATCCTGGACGCCGGCTCCATCATGCTGCTGACGGTGCCGTTGATGATACCCATCATTCAGCCCATGGGCGTTGATCTGGTCTGGTTCGGCATTGTCACCATCA
>JAYQGD010000602.1:0-2060 GCA_038140415.1 Rhodospirillaceae bacterium | reverse complement strand
TGCTTCAAGCCGAAGAGATCGAGCCCGACCTGATCATTCTGGATTGGATGCTGCCACAACTGTCCGGTATCGAGGTTTGCCGCCGCTTGCGCCAGCGAGAGCAGGGTGCCCAGACCCCGATCCTCATGCTCACCGCGCGCGGCGAGGAAAGCGACCGTATTCTGGGCCTCGACACCGGCGCGGATGACTATCTGGTTAAGCCGTTCTCGCCCAATGAATTGATTGCCCGGTCGCGGGCGATCCTCAGGCGGGCCACGCCCAATTTTGATCTCTCCAGCCTCTCCTATGCCGGCATCGAAATGGACCTGTCAGCCCACAAGGTGACCCGCAACGGCCGGGGCATTCACTTGGGCCCGACCGAGTATCGGCTGTTGCAGGTGCTGATGGAACGGCCGACACGGGTGTTCTCCCGCGAACAGCTTCTCGACCGGGTCTGGGGCCGGGATATCTATGTCGAGGAACGCACCGTGGACGTCCATATCCGCCGGCTGCGCAAGGCGCTGAACGAAAATGACGAGCCGGATGTAATCCGTACGGTCCGGCGCGGCGGCTATGCCATCGATCAGGACGCCGCCTGAGGCTTTTCCTTTTTCCCAAGAGACGTTTAGTCTGAACCGCTAGCCCCTAGGAGGGTTATGCGGAGCACTATGTATGATCAAGTTTTTCGTCGCGATAGTACCGTTGCTGCTGGGCGCGTTCAGTGTGCCGGCTCCTGCCGCCGCGGACTACAAATGGACGCTGCCGGCTTGGGCGCCGAAACCTGTCGTGCCCGCAGACAACGCTATGAGCGTGGCAAAAATCGCGCTGGGCCGGCGGCTGTTTTACGAGAAACGGCTGTCGTCCACCGGCGACTACGCCTGCGCCTCCTGCCACCAGCAAGCCAAGGCCTTCACCGATGGGCGGGTGCGGGCGGCCGGGGCAACCGGCGAGGCTCTCCGGCGGAACACGCCGTCCCTGGCCAATGTGGCCTACATGCCAAGGCTCACTTGGGCTGATCCGGGCCTCGACCGGCTGGAGACGCAGATGCGGACGCCCCTGTTCAACCGCCACCCTGTCGAGCTTGGCCTGGCCGGCAAGGAAGCCGCGATCCTGAAGATGTTCCAGGCCGACGAGTCATATCCGGCGCAGTTCCGCGCGGCGTTTCCGGCCGAGAGTTCGCCGGTCTCATTGAAGAATATGAGAGCCGCCATCGCCGCGTTCGAGCGCACCCTGGTGTCGTTTAATTCGGCCTATGACCGCTATCGGGAAGGCAATGAGCCCGATGCCATCTCCGCCGAGGCCAAACAGGGGGAGGCGCTGTTCTTCAGCGAGCGGCTGAATTGTTTCCAATGCCATCAGTGGCCGCTGTTCAGCGATAGCGGTAAGCGCGGGGACCTTCCCTTCGAGGACATCGCTTTTCACAATATCGGGCTCTATCACCTGGATAGCGCCGGAGCGTATCCCGCCGAAGATACCGGATTGCATGATGTGACCGGCCAAGCCGGCGACATGGGCCGGTTCCGCACCCCGTCCTTGCGCAATGTGGCGGTGACCGCGCCCTATTTTCATGATGGATCCGCCGCGACACTGGACCAGGTGATTGAGATTTATGCCGCTGGTGGACGGAATATCACGACCGGACCTCTCGCCGGGGATGGCCGGCGAAATCCGCACAAGAGCGTCTTTATAAGAGCGTTCAATCTCACGCCTGCCGAGAAGCTGGCGCTGATTGCCTTTCTCAATAGCCTGACCGACGAGACGTTCCTGACCAATCCGGCGTTTGGCCCGCCGCCTGCGAAGTAGGCTGAGGCGCATTGCATCGGACCGTCCCCTGGGCTAAGAACGCGCGCAACATTTTCTGTGACGGCAAACGGTTTTCCGATGGCATCCTATCAATACATTTACGTGATGAAGCAGCTCAACAAGACGTTCCAGGGCGGACGCGAGTTGCTGAAGAACATCTCTTTGTCCTTTCTGCCCGGCGCCAAGATCGGCGTGCTGGGCGTCAACGGTGCGGGTAAGTCGACCCTGTTGAAAATCATGGCCGGCATAGAGACCGAATATAACGGTGAGGCCTGGTC
>JAYQGD010000601.1:0-2072 GCA_038140415.1 Rhodospirillaceae bacterium | reverse complement strand
TCGTCCCGCCAGAGCGCGGCGGATGCCGCCTGCAGGGGCAGGGGAATTTGCGCGCCGCCATAATTCCGCAGCGTATTGAACCGGGCGATCAACTCAGGATCGCCGGCGACGAAGCCGGAGCGCAGGCCCGGCGCGCTGGAGCGTTTGGAGAGCGAATGCACGGCCAGCACATTGCTGAAACCTTCGCCCAGTTCGGCGCAGGCCTGCAACACGCCGGGCGGCGGCGCGGCGTCATAAATCTCCGCATAGCATTCATCGGCGATCAGGACAAAGTCATGTTCGCGGGCCAGCCGGACGGCGTTCTTTAAATACGCCAGATCGGCAATCGCCCCTTGCGGATTGGACGGCGAACACAAGTACGCCATCGCCGTTTGATCGAGGGTTTCGCGGTCCAGCGCCCCGAAATCGGGCAGGAACCGGGTCTCCGCCGTGGCCGACAGGTAAAAGGGCGCCGCATGCTTCATCACCGCCGCGCCCACATAGACCTGGTAAAACGGATTGGGGATCAGCACCAGCGGCGGCTTGCCGTTGAGCGCCGGCGGCACGCACAGATCGCCCGCCATATAGAGGGCCTCCTTGGTGCCGGCGACCGGTACCAGGTGGGCGTCAATGTCGATAAGACCTTCCGGCAAATGAAAACGCCGGGTCAACCAGTCCGCGATGGCTTGGCGCAAATCGGGCGTGCCGCCGATGGGCGGATACTTTCCCCACTCGCCGGCATGGGCGGCGACGGCTTCGGCGATCATTGCCGGCGACGGGTGTTGCGGTTCGCCCAGGGACATCACAAAAGGCGTCACGCCTTCCGGGTGGTCCAGCGGATTGAGCAGCGCCCGCAACCGGTCGAACGGATAATCCGTCAGATTTTCGATGGCCGTATTGTGCATGCCCGTTCCGCGCGCCTGTTGTTGCCGTCCGACGAAATGACCCCGCGCCCATGTCCTGAGCGCGGGGCGTTTCCGAAGGCCGCGGAGTTTAGCCCGCGCGGATCATAGCCACAAGAGCCCGCGCGGGGTGGTGCAACACCGCTTGATCAGAGGGCTTCGCTGCCGGTTTCGCCGGTCCGGATACGAACCGCCTGGGCGACCTCGAGGACGAAAATCTTGCCGTCCCCGATATTGCCCGAATTGGCGGCGGACTGGATCGTTTCGACGACGGCATCTACCTGAGAGTCGTCCACCGCCACTTCGATCTTGGACTTGGGCACAAAGTTGATTGCGTATTCCGCGCCCCGGTAGATTTCGGTGTGTCCTTTTTGACGCCCGAAGCCGGAGACCTCGCTGGCGGTCAGTCCTTGAACGCCTATACCGGTCAAAGCCTCTCGCACGGCGTCAAGTTTTGCAGGTTTGATAATGGCCATTACCATTTTCATGACATGGTTCCTTTCAATTTTGAGTCAGTGGGCGGAAAGACCTACGAAAAACTAGAGATCGTATCCCCGCTCGCCGTGAGAGGTCAGATCCAGACCCTCGGTTTCTTCGTCTTCGTCGACACGCAGTCCGACCAAGGCTTTGACGATAAGCACGATGACATAGCTGGCGATGCCTGCCCAGACAATCGTGATGACCGTGGCCACGAGCTGTCCCATGAACGCCGTGCCCATGGCCAGCCCTTCGGCCAGACCGTTGCCGCCGAGGCTTGAGTCAGCGAAGAACGAGGTCAGCAGGATGCCGAGGATGCCGCCGACGCCGTGGACGGCAAACACGTCCAGAGAATCGTCGATCTTCCAGGCGCGCTTCACCACATCGATCATGTAGAAGCAGACCACGCCGGCAATCGCGCCGTACACCAACGCGCCGACCGGACCGACAAAGCCGGAACCCGGCGTGATGGTGGCGAGACCAGCGATCGCACCGGTGGCGATGCCGACCAGGCTGGGTTTGCCGAATTTGATCCACTCGATGGTGATCCAGACCAGGCACGCGGTGGCGGCGGAAATGTGCGTCACCGTCATGGCCATGCCGGCGGCGCCGTCGGCGGCAAGCGCGCTGCCCGCATTAAAGCCGTACCAGCCGACCCACAACATGGCCGCGCCGATCATCACCATCCCCGGATTGTGGGGCGGGCGAAGATCG
>JAYQGD010000600.1:0-2079 GCA_038140415.1 Rhodospirillaceae bacterium | reverse complement strand
CCGCGGCGCACGAACCGGCTAACAACAACCGGCGGCAACAGAACAATAAACCCAAGCGCCGGTCCGGCTCAAAACGACGGGATGGACGAGGCGGCGGACAGGGTAAACGCCACGCCGCTTAAAGCGCGCTGATTGACGCCTACCGCCGGACGGCGGACCATCATCCTGCGTTGGCCGCTAAATTCTGACACAATTGCTTGTTGCTATACGGCGGGTTGTTGCTGACCTCGTTTCAGGACCAACCACAAAGCGTGGACGACTCCCGGCAATATACCGAGGATTGTCAGCAAAATATTGACCCAAAATTGGAGGGAAACCCCAACGGTCAAAAACGCGGCAACCGGGGGAAGGAAAATCGCGAGAATGATGCGAACTATGTCCATAAGTTGGTCTCTTTCTAATGTCGTTAAAGTTCAAAATGATGATGAATATAGCGCGTTTCTCAAAAAACCGGCGTAATTTTGTGCCTCAATTATGGAGATCATGATGGTTAGGTGGCTCTCAGTTCTCGTTGTATCAGCGGTTTTGCTCTCATCGGCTTTGGTAGCCCGTTCGGGGGAGCCACATCTCATTCAATCATCGCCCCCGCCGCAGCAGAGCCCTCAAGAGATGATGGAAAGCGGTATGAAGATGATCCTGAATGCGCTAGAAGTGCTGCTGCAATCGATCCCTCAGTATGAGGCGCCGGAGGTCTTGGAAAATGGGGACATCATTATCCGGCGAGTCCAGCCGAAGGACAATAATAAAAAGCCGGAAAAGAACGATGAGACCGAGACGTAATCGTCATCCCTGTTTGGCAGGGTAACCGGCGAGACGATTTCGGTCCTGACCATTTCCCCGGACAACGTCGGCCAGGGTTGGCGGCAATCAAAATCCGTATAGCGCCGGCAGCAGCCAGGACAGCACCGCCCAGACGATGAGCGTGAGCGGCACACCGATGCGGACAAAATCCATGAACGTGTAGCCGCCGGCGTTCATCACCAGCAGGTTTGTCTTGTAGGCCATGGGCGTGGCGTAGCTCATATTCGCGCCGAACAGCACGGCGAGGACGAATGGTTCCGGCGGCAGGCCAAGCTGTTGGGCCATGCCGATGGCGATAGGGGTGCCGATCACCGCGGCCGCGTTGTTGGAGACAATATTGGTCAGCACCGCCATGGCGCCCATCAGCGCGGCGATAAGGACAGTCGGCGGCGCACCGGCGCCCACGGCCAGGATCACCTGGGCAAGATAGTCCGCGCCCCCGGTTTTCAGCATCGCCGTGCCCAGGGCCAAACTGGCGACCACGATCATGATCACCGGGATGCTGAGGGCCTGGGCCACATCGCGCCATCCGAGACAGCGGGTGATCAGCATGATGAGGATACCGCAGAGCGCGCTGGCGGCGATCGGCATGATCCCCAGCGCCGCGGCCAGAATGATCGCCGCCATGGTGGCCAGCGCGATGGTGGCCTTGTCGGTTTTGGGCAGATCGGTGGTGGCGTCCAGGACCAACAGCTCACCCGCCAGCTTCAGCTCGTGGATCAGCTCGCTTGGGCCCTGCACCAGCAGCACGTCGCCGACGCGCAGGCGAACGTTGCCGATGCCGTTCCGTTGGGTTTGACCCTGGGGTCCGGCGCGATGCAGGGCGAGGGTGATGAGCTGATACCGGTCGGCAAACCGGGTTTGCGCGAGGGACCGCCCGTCCAGCGGGGAGCCTTGGGTAACAACAATCTCGGCAATCTGCTGGTCGTCGGTGGCAAGCGGATGATCGTCGTCGACCGGGTCCTCGCCGGTATAGAGCCGGACGCCCAGCACGCTCTCATATTCCTTCAGGTTGTCGGGCGTGTCCCGGACGCTCAAGCGGTCGCCGGCGCGCAAGACGGCGTCGGGTAGAGGCTGTAGGACGCCACCGTTCTCCCGGTTGATGCCGAGGACCTTTAGTCCGGCGCCGGCTTTCTCCAGGACATCGCGTAAGGTTGCGCCGTCGGCAGCGCCGCCTTCCTCCACATTCAAATGGGCCATGAAGACGCGGGGGGAGGTGTCTCCCATTGGCGGGGTGCGGTCCGGCAGCAGGCGCGGCGCGATGAGCCACAAATAGAG
>JAYQGD010000599.1:0-2082 GCA_038140415.1 Rhodospirillaceae bacterium | reverse complement strand
GAAGTGACCCGTGGATTCATATTAATTAAACCACGAAGGACACAAAGGACACGAAGCCGCCGGAGCAGATGGCTTCCTTCGTGTCCTTTGTGCACTTTGTGGTTTATCTTTCCTACCCACCGCCATCCAGGCGTTCAAGGTTCGCCTGCGCCGACTTGGCGGCGGCCGAGTCCTTAGCCACCTCGATCACTTGCAGCCAGTCCCGGCGCGCGCCGTCGTCATCGCCGATCAGCCGGCGGACAATGCCGCTTTCCAGCAACCCTTCGGGATGGTTGGGTTCAAGGGAGAGGGCGTGCGTGACGTCCCGGATGGCGTCCTGAACCTTGTCCAGCTGGCGGAGGGCGCTGGCCCGATAGACCCGGGCAAACACGTGATCCGGCGCGCGGGCGATCACATGATCCAAATCGCGGAGCGCATCGCCATAGGCGTCCCGCGCGGCCAAGGCTTGGGACCGGTCGATATAAAGGCCCAGGTTCTCGGCTTTCAGTTTAATCGCAGCGGTCAGCAGGGATTCCGCTTTCTCCGGTTTGTTTGCCACCAGCCACGCCTGGCCGGCTTGGCCCAAAATCGCCGCCTTGAACGCTGAGCCGGCTTTGACCGTTTGGGCGAGGGATTCCAGCCGTTCCGCCGCATCCACCGTGTGCCCCATGTAGAGGAGAGAGACAGCGGCGCAGTGGCTGGCCGCATCGCCGCCGCCCAATCCTTTCCACAAGGTCGCGTTCTCGAAGCCCTTATCGGGATTGGTGCGCGCCAACTGCATACAGGCGGCGTATTCCTTTTCCGGATCGATTTCCTTGGCCTGAGACGGGGCGGGCTCGATCCCGCTGGCGATCAGCGCGGACGCGGCGATGACAAAAATGGTGCGCAAATGACTCCTCGCCTTTCCTTTAGAGGATAGTATGATCCCGACAACTCATAGCAGACAAGCCGCCGCCAAATCCATGTCTCTCAATCCCTCTCTTTTCTGTATCGGCCTTGGGTATTCCGCCCGGTATTTGGCGCAGCGCCTGTTGCCCAAGGGCTGGACGGTGACCGGCACCTACCGGGAAGACCCGCCCGCCGGGTTCCCCGCCGGGGTCCGTCTGGTTAAATATGGAGACGTCTCGTCCAAGGATTTGTCGGAGATCACCCGTCTGTTGCTGTCCGCGCCGCCGGGCCCGGATGGCGATCCGGTGATGGCGGATTTAGGGACGGCGATCCGCGAGGCCGAGAGCCTGCAATGGATCGGCTATTTGTCGACCACCGGCGTCTACGGTGACGCGGGCGGCGCCTGGGTGGACGAAAGCTCGCCGCTTAACCCCGGCAACGACCGGGGCCGCTACCGGGCGGACGCCGAAGCCGCGTGGTTGGCGTTCGGAGAGAAGACGGGCGTGCCGGTGCAGGTCTTCCGGCTGGCCGGAATCTATGGACCGGGCCGCAACCCAGTGGATCAGGTAAAGCGGGGTACGGCCAGGCGTATCGACAAGCCCGGTCATGCGTTTTCACGAATTCATGTGGAGGACATCGCGGCCGTCTTGGAGGCGTCGATCAATACCCCTAATGCCGGCGCGATCTATAATGTCTGCGATGACGAGCCCGCGCCTCAGGCCGATGTCATCGCCCATGCGTGTGAGCTGTTGGGGGTGGACATATTGCCGTTGATTCGGTTCGACGACGCGGCGAAAGACATGTCGCCCATGGCACTGAGTTTCTGGGCGGACAACCGCCGGGTTTCCAACAAACGCCTGCGGGAGGAATTGGGGGTGAATTTAAGCTATCCCTCTTACCGCGAAGGGCTGGCGTCGCTGGTCTAAGCGTTCTCCAAAAGTCCGCGCACCGTGGTTTTCAGCCGGGCGATGTCCGCATCTTCACTCAGCCGGTGATCACCGTGCTTGATGAAAATCACCTCGACATCCTCTGATTGGAGTTTCTGCTGAATGGTAAGCGCGGTCTCCCATGGCACCGATTCGTCTTCGATCCCGTGCAGGAGGCGCACTGGGCACGTGATCGGTATCTCGCCCCGCAGGAACAGGTGTTTGCGGCCGTCTTCCAGCACCGCCTTGGTGATCACATCGTCGTCTTCATACCCGCTGGGAATGACAA
>JAYQGD010000598.1:0-2090 GCA_038140415.1 Rhodospirillaceae bacterium | reverse complement strand
GGACATGTGGCGGCGCTGGGGCGACACGCACAAAGTCTAAGTTTATTTCTCTGAGTTTATGAAGGCCTGAAGCGCGGCGGCGGTCTCGCCGATGACGCCGGCCCACTCGCCGGGCCGTTCCGGCTGGAACTGGCGCTGACAGTCGTGCCAGAGGTTTCGGCCGCCTTCTTCCCGATACCGCCAATCGGCCATCGCCGGCAGCATCGCCAGGATCGGTTTGTCCAGCCCGGCGGCCACGGCCACGGTGGAATTGTCGATCGACACCACAATATCCATGGCGTCTACCTGTGCGGCAAAGTCGTCCATCTCCGCGAGCGGATCGATCTCCGGATCATGCAGAATATCGACGCCGAATGCTCTCCGGGCGGCCTCGATCTCATCCAGCCGCTCACCATACTGCAGGCTGACGAAACGGACACCGGGAATGGCGAAGATAGGCCCCCAGTACCCCAGGGGAATGCGCTTAGCAACAGCGCTGTGCCAGGAAATGCCGACCAGCAGCTCTTTGCGTCCGTCCAGATATCTTTCTCGTAGAGACGCCGTCCTGTACGGATCGGCCACCAGGTACTTGCCCACCGGACGGAAGCCCTCAAACGACGGCCGATACCGGCTCGGCAGATCACCGATCGGCAGATTGAGGGAGATGTTTTCGGCGCGGGTATCCCGGTGCGCCGGAGTCATGCGCGGCACAACCCGTGCTTCGGGGAACGAGCGGGAAAACAGCGACACCAACCGGGGCTCGACCTCAAGCGTGCAGTGACCGCACTCGGCAATGGCGTACGGCGCCAGTCCAGCAAAGAAAATCTCGTCGCCGATCCCCTGTTCGCCCCAGATCAAGACGTTCTTGCCGGCCAAGTCCTGGCCTGCCCAGCGAGAGCTCGGGAATTGCCGGTCGGGGGATTTGTAGTTTCGGGAGCGCCAGCGTTGCTGGTAGGTGACCCAGAACCCATGCAGATCACCTGAGAAAAAGCTCATGTTGCCGAGGGCCAGCAACGCATCCGGATGGCTCGGGTCCAGTTTCAGAACCTGGTTGAAGGCCTTGCGCGCAGCGGCGTCATCACCCTCGCCCAGCAATATCTGCCCCAAACAGAAGTGCGCTGTCGGTCCGTCCGGGTTCCATTTCAGGGCCTTATTGATCGCGCGCCGGGCCTCGTCCAGCCGGTTGGACTGACGAAGCGCTTCGGCGAGGTTCTGATGGGCCACGGCATAGGATTGGTCGATCCCGATTGCCTCGCCGGCGTGTGCAATAGCATCGTCGAGCCGGCCTTTATCGATTTCAATGGCCGCCAAATTCGTCAGCACGCACACGGACTTGGGATCCTTCTCCAGCGCCTTATGGCACCAATCCAAGCCTTCGTCCGGCCGAACCAGCTCCAGCAGCACGCCGCCCAGATTGGCCATGGCGTCCACAAGATCGGGCTGCAGATGAAGCGCCGTGACAAAGGATTTCTCCGCCCCGCCGAAATCGCCCCGCATTTTCTGGATGGAGCCGAGATTGCTCCAGGCCGCGGCCGAGTTTCGGTCTACCTGAACCGCTTGCCGGAGCACCTTTTCGGCATCCGTATGACGGCCCGCATGGGAATACAGGGTGCCCAGATCAATCAACGTCAGAACGTCGTTGGGATTGATCTCCAACGACTTCTCGATCAACTGGGTGGCGTTCAACCATTGGCCGGCTTGAAACGCCAGGAAGCCGTACCAATGCAGGGCTTCCGCATGATCGGGCATGTGCGCCAGGATATTCCGGTAAAGGCTTTCCGCTTCGCTCAGGCGGCCGTGGCGGTGGTGATCCAGCGCCTGGGCCAGCTCATCGTCAAACGGGTTTTCGAACAAGGACAAATCCATATCTATCCTTCCTCCGGCCCGTAATCGAATTCGCGGATATAGGGGGCGAGAATGTCCACCGCCTCACCAAAGTAGGCCCCATAGTTTTCCCAGCGGCCTTTGGCGCGCTGATAGATGGGCTCCACCACCTGATGATAACTGGGTGTCTTGATCTGCCGTTTCTTGGCTTTGTGCCGATAGGCCAATATCTCGTCCGTCCAATCGAGGCCCAGGGCGTCGATCACCCGGCGCGCTTTGCCTTCAAA
>JAYQGD010000597.1:0-2090 GCA_038140415.1 Rhodospirillaceae bacterium | reverse complement strand
GGCCTCGGAGATGGCGAACAGACCAACCAGCGCCGGGATTAACGGCACTTTGTCGTAAAGCTCCAGGAAACCAAACGTACCACGGGGCGTCTCATAGACCGTGTCCGCGCCGATAAAGCCGATCATCAACCCGAAGAATCCGGCGATGAGTCCCTTCAAGGTGTCCCGCGCGGCGATGCTGGCGATCAGGGAGATACCGAATATCATGATGACGATCATCTCAACGCTGTGGAGATAGAACGCGATCTGCGACAGCCATGGCATGGCAATCAGCGCGATGATGGTCGTCAGCAATCCGCCGGCGATGGAAGAGACAAACGATATGGCCAACGCCTGCTGCCCCCTGCCCGCCTTGGTCATGGGATAACCGTCGAGCGGCGTCGCCGCCGCGCCGGCGGTGCCTGGAATATTTACCAGGATGGCCGGAATACCGGCGCCCATGCGTGACGAGGCATAGAGTGCCACCATAAAAGCCAGGCCAACGTCCGGCTCGAACGCCAGGGTTAGCGGCAACAGAATAATGATTGTATTGGCCGCACTGAATCCCGGGATCGCACCGACGACCAAGCCTAAGAAAATGGCGGGGATCATCACCCACCAGTGTTCCCAAGTGGTCCAGAACATCTCCACATAAAAGGCTAAATCGTAGTCACCCATGCTACAAAATCCCCTTCATGAATTGTTCGAAGGGGCCGTCCGGGAACCGGGTCTGGAAAGCAACGATAAACAGGAAATACCCACCAACCGATAGGATCAGCGATAGAGTCAGTATCAGCCCTTTCCGCTTGCCCTCGCTCAATAGCAGCATGGCTGAACATAAGAACAGGAAAGTGGTGATAGTAAAACCAAGCCAGCCCACCGCCGTGATATAGGCAATCGTCAGGGCCAAGAGCTTTAGTCGCTTTGGGATGTACGCGTTGGGCGCGGTCAACCGATCCATCTTCAGATCGATCTCCCCCGCTTTTAGCTGCCGGTAGGTGCGCACCAGATAGATGATCACCAACAGCGTCAGGATTGAACCAACAAACAACGCACTGACCTGCGCCGTCCACGGGGCGTCGATAATCGTATAAAAATAATAGCCGGTGAACAGAAGCGCCGCGATCGGGATAACGAGTTCCCCGCCGACTGATTTCTTCCCGTCTTCGTTGGCCGCCGGTTGATCCGACATAGTTTTGTGCCTCCCTGATACGTCGCCGGTGTTTAGTCGGCTATCCCCTGCGGCGCAAAGAGCATGCTTTGAGAAAAGGCGACCGGATTAGAATGTCCGGCCGCCTCTCCTCGGGTGTTCAACTTCAGGTCTTAGGTTTTCTTACCGGAGAGCAGTTCCTTGAATTCCGTACCGACCTGGGCGATGCCCTTGGCATATTCCGCCGCCTGTTCCGGCGAACGGTAGCCGACGAATTCCCACGGGGACTTCGTCTTCAGATACGCCTTTTTGAAAGCCGGATCGGGGAAGACTTTCTTCAACGTGTCTTCCAGGATTTTGAAATTCTCCGGATTCTTTTCCATGACCGACTTCTTGATGCCGTAAGCGCGGGCGCCCGCGACCAACGACGGCATATTCATGTTGAAGTGCTTGTTCATCACCGGTGCATTCTCGGTCCGGCCCGGCAGCGGGTTGTCGTGAGACATCATCAGCAGGACCTTAAAGCTTTTGGCCCGGTTGACGATACCGCCGGACGGCAACACACCGAAGTCCATTTCGCCGGTGGCCACACCTGCACGAGTGTTCTTGCCACCCGACAGCGGAATCGGATTGAACTTCGCGCCCGTGTGACGACCCAGCGCCAGCGCGCCCAAGGTTGCCGGGTGCGCAAGACGGCTGGTGCCGACATTCAACGTGCGCTTCTTACCCTCGGCAATAATGTCGTCGATCGTTTTGAATTTGCTCTTACGGCTGACAAACACAATGCCGGGATCGGCATCGACCTGCGCGAAGTACATAAACGTATTCAGATCGAAAGTCGGTTTTTTAACCACCCAGTTCAGAACTTCCGGCCCCATGTTGCCGAACAGAATTTGATGACCGTCATCACCGGCCAGGCCCATGTACTTCTCATAGCCGACACGGCCGGCAGCGCCAGGAT
>JAYQGD010000596.1:0-2090 GCA_038140415.1 Rhodospirillaceae bacterium | reverse complement strand
ACGGTTCAGGCCGAGCTCGCCTTACTCCGCGCTGGCAGCAGCCGGGAGAAAGCCGAGCTCATCAGCGAACCGCCGGCCGTGCCCACGCGTGCGCAACTCGCCATTTTGGAAGACGTGTCGTCTAGCGGCGGCGCCCTTCCCGCCGAAGATGTCCATTATAAAACCGGTCTTGTAATGACCGCGCGTCGCTGGCTTCAATTGGCCAATGAAAACGGCGAGTTAATCTATCGATTGACCGAAGCCGGGGGCGATGCATTAGAATCGAGCCGGGCAAAGAACAAGCCGCCGTCAGAGCCGGAGTAGATCCATGGCGAATTCCGAGAAGGCCAAAAATTTCCGGGGCCGCGTCTACGAAAACATCGTTGAAACCATCGGGGCGACCCCGCTGGTCAAGGTGAGCCGCCTTGCCGAGTCCATGGACTGCAAGGCGGACATCCTCTGCAAATGTGAGTTCTTTAATCCCCTGGCGTCGGTCAAGGACCGCATCGGCATCGCCATGATCGAGGCGGCGGAAGAAGCCGGCGATCTATCCCCCGGCGCAACGGTGATTGAACCGACGTCCGGCAATACGGGCATGGCGCTGGCGTTTGTCTGCGCCTCCAAAGGCTACCGGCTGGTGCTGACCGTGCCCGAGGGTGTGGACGAGGGCCACCGGAAAATGTTGTCCCTCTTGGGCGCGGAAATCATCCGCACGCCGGCGGAACAAGGCATGTCCGGCGCTATTGCCAAGGCCAACGAACTGCTGCAAGAGATAGAAGGCTCGTTCATGCCGCAACAGTTTTCCAACCCGGCGAACCCAAAGGCGCATGAGGACACCACGGCGGAGGAAATTTGGACCGACACGGGCGGCAAGGTGGATGTGATCGTCGCCGGCGTCGGCACCGGCGGCACCCTCACCGGGATTGCCCGCGCGCTGAAACCCCGTAACCCCGAACTCAAGGCCATCGCGGTCGAGCCACTGGATAGTTCGGTGCTGGCCGGTGGTATGCCGGGCCCGCACAAAATCCCCGGCATCGGCGCGGGCTTTATCCCCGATAATATCGATATGGACCTGGTCGACGAAGTCATCGCCGTCGGCAACCACGCGTCTTTCTATGCCGCCCGCCGCGCCGCCGAGATGGAAGGCATCCCGGCAGGTGTGTCCGCCGGCGCTGCACTCTCCGCCGCCTTGGACTACGGCACGCGGGACGGTATGGAAGGTAAGACCATCGTCGTCATCCTGCCGTCCATGGCGGAACGCTATCTCACCTCCGAACTCTTCGAAATTTACACAACAGGATAATCTATGTCTGCGATCAGTCTGAAAGACATGATGGCCGAAGCCCATTCGGCTGTCCAAAGCATCACCGTCGATGACGCCGCCGAATTGGTCGGCCAGCCCGGCGTCACCTTCATCGACGTCCGCGAAGGCCGGGAACGGGCCGCCGACGGCCACATTCCGGGTTCCGTCCATGCGGCACGCGGGTTTCTGGAGCTGATCGCCGATCCGGCCGGCCCCATGCACAACCCGATCTTCACCGGCGATGATAAGTTCGTCCTGTTCTGCGCGTCTGGCGGCAGGTCGCTGCTCGCCTGTTATACACTGACCAAAATGGGCATCACCAATGTTGTGAACCTGGCCGGCGGCTTTAACGCCTGGCGGGACGACGATCAAGCCATCGAAGACTCCCCCGACGTCTGATAATTGCTTGAAATTTAGTAATTTCTCTCATTACTGCGGCAAAAGAAATTGAATCTACACCGCCGATATGTATTTACACAAATTTGTGATAAGTGATTTGTTTTAATACACCTGTTTTGTGTTGAAAACTGTTAGCGAAAGGCAGATACTGTCTGGGAATTCCAAGAGAGACTTCGGTCTTACGACAAACACGCTCATTTCCAACAGGAGGTAAACATGCGTAAATTAGGTATTCTTTTGGCCGCCGCCGCGGCGATGCTGTTCACCATCAACACCGCCGACGCCAAGGGCAAGTATGGCAAGCAGAAGGTCGTTTATCACGTTAACTATGTTGGCGGCGATAAGGACAAGCGGTATCGCGGCGCCATGCGCAACATTCAAAACCACATCAACGCCGTTGGCGCCGAAA
>JAYQGD010000595.1:0-2092 GCA_038140415.1 Rhodospirillaceae bacterium | reverse complement strand
TTCCGGCCGGGTCGCCGGGGAGTTCGGCGGATTGGCGACGGCGGCCAGCATGCTAGCCGCGGTCAGATCGGCGACGGTGAAGCGATCCCCCACCAGATAGCCCGTATCGGCGGTCTCGGCCGCCACCCAATCCAGCGCCTCTTCGGCGGTTTGGCGGCCTTCCTCGAACGCGCCCGGATGGGTCAGGTTGTTGCCTTTGCGGATCAGCGGCTTGGCGAGCGGCAGGGTCCAACGGTAGCCGAGGCGTTTCAGCGCCGGCTGTCCCTCCCCGAACAGGCGGGCGAAATAGGCGAGGCCCCCCAGCATCACATGAAGTACCGCCTGGCGCACCAACGGTCCCCAGATGTCGTCGATCTTGGCCTGGGTCCCCAGCGCCCGCGCCCGCTGGTCGGGCTCAGTTGGCGTCAGGTTGAGCGCCGGGCAGTGATCTTCCAGCGCGGCGATGATCTTTGCGGAACCGGCGATCCATTCGCCGTTGAGCTTCAGGATCGGCGTCTTGGTCTGGCCGGTGAGTTTCCGCACCAGTCCCATGTGCGGGCCGGGCTACACCGATTGCCGGCGATGGGACAGGCCGGAGAGATCGAGCGCCCAGCGCACTTTCTCGTTATAGGGGAAATAACGAAATTGGATGAGATGGATGTCTTGCGGTCCAGCCGAACTCATCTCTGTTCACATCTCTAAAACTTATAGGTAAAGTTTGCGCCGGGACCATGGGCGATGAGAAAGTTTTCAAACATGTCCAGAGTCGTAAGATTTACCCGATAGAGAACCTGTCCCGAAAAATTGCCTGAGCCGAAGACTTCGTATCCGACGGCCATATTAAGCGTAGCCAAAAAGTCGTCTTGGTCTTCACTGGCGGTGGTATTGGTGCGGTCTTGAAGTTCATCCATCCAATAACCCAGACCAAGCTTTATATCCGTATATATTCTGTCATTTGTTGTTTTGCTGAGGGGGGCGGAAATTTCGGCGCCGATGTGCCCAATAAAGTAGTCCGTGATGGTTTCTGCTTTGTTTGTGCCGGTGCCGACAAACGTAAATCCACTCGAACCGTTAAATTCGCCATCGAGCCATTGTCGAATCCAACTCCCGCCGTAGGACAAGCTTACGGGCGTGTTCTCAAGCTTGTTCTTTATATCCAGTTCCATGTTTAGGAACGTGTTTTCCACATCTCCAAATCCCGCCTGGCCATCTGATGTGGTCCCGGTAAACTCGCCGTCGCCGGTGGCGTACATGATCGTGGCGACATAGTCCTCTGTCGGTCCTTTGAACCCAACAGAAGCCCCAAAGGCGAGGTGCCCGATTGTATCTGAGGTTATGTGAGAGACCGACGATCCGTCCCGGCTACTTGGATTGAACCACAAATATTCCAACCGGGGAATCAGCCGGAACCCTTCGTCCGATTGAACCGGCGGCGGGAGCAGCGGCTGCTGCGGCTGCATCTGTTGCATCGGTTGAGCCGGCTGCATTTGCTGGGCGACGGCGCGGGGCGGCACGGTGGTGTAATAGGACTTTCCGGAAGAACGTTCTTGCCGGTGGATCGGCTCAATGGTGGGCCGGCGGCGCTGCAATTGCGCGACCTCTTCGCCCGGCCCGGTGAGCAGCGCCAGCGACACACCAAGTGTCTCGGTTTTTGCCTGAGCGACCTCGATGATTTCCGGCTTGGTCGCGCTCAGATCAAACACCAAACGTTGACGAATGGATTTCTTGGCAGCCCCTCGGTTCATCTTGAACTGCCGGGCCAGGGACACAGGCTCGTGGGTGGTCAGGATAAGCTGGGTGACGCCGTCGGAGTCCCGGCCGTACTGATAGCCGGAGACCAAGCCCTTGGCGTGCTTGCGGCGAAAGTCGCCGGCTTTCCAGACCGCCTTGGGCAACGTGATCACCAGGGAGCGTCCGTCTTCGGAGACGGAGACTTTGTGGCCGGTGCGCTGGTCGAGATCGAGGACGATCCGTGTATTGCCCTCGTGCTGTCCGACCCGGAGGTCAAGGACATCCGCCGATGTGCCGAGCGCCGGCGCCGCCGGCGAATAGGTTAAAACGCCGGCCAATATGGCCGTTCCAATGACTTGAACTTTCACCCCACCACTCCGTT
>JAYQGD010000594.1:0-2092 GCA_038140415.1 Rhodospirillaceae bacterium | reverse complement strand
CGGCGGCGATGATGACCTCGCCATAGGTCACCCCCATCACGTCAACCATCAGGAAGGCGACGATGCCCATTACCGGCGGCATGATCTGCCCGCCGGTGGACGCGACAGCCTCGATGGCGGCCGCCACATGGCCGCGATAGCCGGACTTGCGCATCATCGGGATGGTGATCGGTCCATCCATCACCACGTTAGAGACGGCACTGCCGGAAATGGTGCCGAACAGGCTGGAGGCCACGACGGCGACCTTGGCCGGGCCGCCCCGGTACTTGCCCATGGTGGTCAGCGCAAAGTCGTTCAGGAACTTGTCGCCGTTCGCCGCAAACAGCACTCGGCCAAACAAGATGAACGCAACGATGATGCTGGTGGTCACATCCAGGGGCGTGCCCAGCAGCGCGTTATTGTCGAGATAGAGATACGTGGCGATCCGGTTCAACGGCGTACTCGGCACGTTCAACAGGCCCGGCGCCAGATGGGACAGGGCCGAATAGCCGATGAAGATCGCCCCCATGATCACCAGCGCCCAGCCGGTCGCCCGGCGGGTAGCCTCAAACACCAGTAGAACAGCGGCATACCCCAGGACGATGCGTTCCGGACGCAGCTCGCCGATGGTCTCGACGATATCGCGGTAGGTGGCGACCACAAAAAGACCACAGATCAAACACCCGAGCGCAAACACCCAATCGTACCAGGGCACCTCGTTGCTGGGATTTTCACGGTTTGCCTTCAAGCCAATGAAGATCGCCGCCATAGCGAGAGCGAAAATCAGCGCCAGGAACTGCTCCTTGAACACGGCGAAGCCGACGATGTGGTGCAAGTTGATGGACCAACCGGCGCAGAGAATGGTAATCGCCGCCACCAGAATATTCTGGATGTAGAGCGGGCCGCCGCTGAGCTGACGCCACTTACGGGTGCCCATCAGATTTTCGACCTGTTCTGGATTTTCTGCGGCCGCAGCCGGATTTTCAGTACTCATGTGCCTACCTGTGGGAACCGCCGGATTTTTTGGACCGGCTTAAAATTTGTGGGAGCAGCCTAGTATGAATCTCAGTTCGAGAAAAGCGTGTGCTGATAGGGGAACGTCGAAATACTTGGAAAGCGCGCACGAACGCAATAAGCTTCCGGCAGATTAAAACCACATCTATGGGGACGGCAGATGGACCAAACGACACCCAAATCGGACGTGCGCAAGGAACCCTTGCTTGATCTGGATTTCCTCTCCCACGGCACGGTGGAATGCTATGACCTGGACGCGACCCGGCGCTTCTATGAAGAAGTTCTGGGGATGGAGGTGGTGCAGACCAGCGCCCGCTCCATCATGGTCCGGCTCAACAGCACGACAACCATCGCCGCCGTCGCCAGTAAGGGCGGCACCAGCGCCGGGCTCTACAATCATTTCGGCTTCGACGTGGAGACCAAGGAACAAGTCGACGAAGCCTATCAAAAAGTCCTGAAAGTGAAGGACGAGTACGGGATCAAGAAAATCACCAAGCCCGTCGGCCAGCACGGCACTTATTCCTTCTATATTGTCGATCTGGATGAGAATTGGTGGGAAATCCTGGAGAACCCCAAAGGCGGCTATACCTATGTCTTTGACGTGGATGAAAACGCCGCCGCCTGGCGGGATCAGGACCACGGCCAGGGCCGCCGCGAAAAGTGGGAAGAAAAGAAATCATGACCAGCACGGCGACCCTATCCGCTGAGGTCAAACCCTTCGACAACGGCGCCGGTGCGGAGATCGCCGGGATTGATCTCTCCCAGCCCCTGCGGGAGGAAGATTTCAACGTCTGGCGGGATGCATTCCTAAAGTACGGCACCATCGTCTTCCATGGCCAGGACTTCACCCCGGCCGAGCACGTTGCGGCCAGCGAATGGTTCGGCCCGCTAGAAGTGTTCCCGGACCCTAAGGATCAGGCGGTCGGCTTCGACACGATCCTGCGGGTCACCAATGTGGAGAAAGACACCGGCGGCATCCGGTCCTACGCCAACGACGTCGGCTTCAAGTCCTTCATCCTGGGGACAGGCGACTGGCACATCGACAGTTCCTACCGGGCAAATCCGGGCAAGGCGTCTCTGCTCTATGCCATCGAAATCC
>JAYQGD010000593.1:0-2094 GCA_038140415.1 Rhodospirillaceae bacterium | reverse complement strand
GGCCAAGGACATCCTGTTCGAGGTGGCAGCACCCATGATGCGGGTGAAGCCGGAACAGCTCGAAGCCGTTGACCGAAAAATCCAGGTGAAGGGGTTCCCGCAACGTTATCTGCCCATTGGTGAAGTGGCGCTGCAGGCCCAGTTTATTCAGGGACAGGTCCCCATCGGCAGTGCATCCTATAATCCGCCGACCGTGGAAATGGATCCGGAGACCGGGCAGGGCAAGCCGTTCAGCACGTATGTGTATGCGACCCAGATTGCCGAGGTTGAGGTGGATGACGAGACTGGCGAGGTCGATGTGATCTACATGGCCGCGGCCCATGACTGCGGTACGGCGATCAACCCGATGCTGGTCGAAGGCCAAATTCAGGGCGGTATCTCCATGGGCGTGGGCTACGCTCTCCAGGAAGAGATGCTGTTCAACGAGGACGGCGTTCAGATCAACCCGAACCTGACCAACTACATCATGCCGACCAGTCTGGACATGCCGGACATCGACGTGGACATCGTGGAGAACTTCGATCCCACGGGCCCGTTCGGCGCCAAGGGCGTGGGCGAGCCGACGGCGGTGCCGACGGCGGCGGCCATCTGCAACGCCATCTATGACGCGGTCGGCGTGCGGATCACGTCTCTGCCGGCGACGGCGGAAAAGGTTTTGAAGGCCATTAAGGAAAAGAAGGCCAACGAACAAAAGCAACTCGCCCCGGCCGAATAGCCGGGACCGAGTAAGCTTTAGCCGGCTGAGCTGCTCTTGAGGGCTCAATTTCGGCGGCGGGCCGCCCACCATCCCGGGCGGCCCGTTTTTTATCCATATCTTTTAAAATGGGTACGCGGATCATACGCGGGTTAAACCCGCGCAGCACCGCGCATGACTAGAATAGGTGGCTGATAAAAAGTTTAGTCATCCACGGGCCGGCGCAGCCGTGACCCGTGGACCCATGTTAACTGGGCTGTCCCAAACCTTTCCCCTTTGGCCTCACCGAACTAAACTCTCCCAACCAACAATAAGGAGAAGAGCAGTGGAGGCTGTCTTTCAAAGTTTGCTCGCCGGATTGCCGGTGCTGTTGCTGCATTTTGTGCTGACGGTTCTGATGTTGGCGCTGGGCGCCGTCCTGTACGTCATGATGACGCCCTATCACGAGATCGACCTGATCAAGGCGGGCAATATTGCGGCGTCCATTTCATTCGGCGGCGTTTTGATCGGCATGGCCATCCCCCTGGCGGTCGCCATGGCGGGCAGCGTCAACGCCTATGACATTCTCATCTTCGGGGCGGTGACCATCGCGCTACAATTATTGGCCTACCGGGTGACCGATTTGGTGCTCAAGGACCTGCCCAAGCGCATCATCGCCGGGGAGATCAGCGCCGCGATCCTGCTGGTCGCGGTCAAGCTCAGCATCTCGGTCATCAACGCGGCGGGCGTCAGCGGCTAAGAGGCTAATGTGAGACGCCTCGTTTACATCATCATCGGCATTTTTGTCGTCGCTGATTTGGCCTTCCGGATCAATTTGCCCGGACAATCGCGCGTTCCATCACCGGGCCTTCGGCAATCGCCTGGACAGCCAGGAGAAGTTAGGAAGCAAGAACGCCGTCCCGGCCCCAAGGTCTGGGTCAAGTTGACCAATGACTGGGGACCGGGAACCGCGGTCTCCAAGCGCCACGAATTTCCGGCTTATGATGACCCGGTCGCGCCGGTCGGCACCATCCGGGGGCGGACATCCGATACGCCGCGGACCGTGGGCTCGGCCTTCGCCATTGCCGAGAACGGGGTCTGGCTGACCGCCCGGCATGTTGTCGACGGCTGCCTGGAGGTAGGGCTTCAAGCGGGTCTGCGCCGGGGCAAGCCGGCAACCCTGCCGGCGGATAAAATCATCACCCATCCTAAGGCGGATGTGGCGCTGGTGACATCGTCGCGCACTGATTACGGACGGGAGGCGTTTCAACTGGCCGGCTACGCCGCACCGGGGGAGGCGTTTCATATCGGCTTTCCCCGCGGCCGGCCGGGCACGGTGCACAGCCGGTTCCTGGGCCAGAAACGGGTGCGCCACCAGAACGTCGAAGTAGCCGCCTAATTTCTCGTGCCACCAGGGGAGG
>JAYQGD010000592.1:0-2100 GCA_038140415.1 Rhodospirillaceae bacterium | reverse complement strand
TGGCGCGCCCGGAAGGACTCGAACCCTCAACCTCCTGATCCGTAGTCAGACGCTCTATCCAATTGAGCTACGGGCGCGCGGGAGGGGCAGAACCTATTCAAATCGGCGCGGAAGTGCAAGTGGGTGTTTCGGCCAAACGACTCGTCATAAGCGCCGGATGGGGCGCGGATACTATTTTCACTTGCCTGCCGGACTCAAGGTAGGTAAGTAATAGCTTGAACGATAAAAGATGGACGTGATAAGTCTTTCAAATAACTCATTGAATCGACCAGGTATCTATTAACTTTATAAGGTTGGCGGCACGATGGCTCTTAAATTGTATCGGCCGATTATAGTCGGCGCGGCGGCCCTTTTGGCGGGCTGTTCGTTTTCGTCTGACTCGCTCCTGCCGTCACTGACCGGCGAAGACCCCAAGGGCAGCTCTTCCGCCGCAAGCCAACCGGCCCCGGCCCCCGCACCGCAACCCGTCGTTCAGGCCCAGCCCGCGCCGCAACCGGCGCCCCAACTCGCTCAGCCGCAAACGCAGACCGCCAGCAGCGAGTCCACCTTCGTCGGCGGCAAGGTCGTCGAACTCCGCCGCGAATTGCGCCGGCTGCAGGGCAATGTCTCCAAGAACAACTCGACCCTGCAGCAGCTTCGCTCCCGCACGGTCGCCGATGCCGAGAACTATCAGGGCGCGGTCGCCGCGATCAACGCGCGCCTGCAGGTCGGCACCACCCCGGACAACCCGATCCTGCGCCAGCGTTTTGAAAATGCGCTCGGCCTGTTGAACAAAATCAGCAACGACATCAGCAACATGAACCAGCTGACCACCTCGGTCACCGCGGACTCCACCCTGGCGTCGTTCCTGTCGGAAAACACCCGCGCGGCGTTCCGCCTGTCCGGCGCTGTCGATGAAGACCATCAGGGCCTCGCCATCCTGGAAGACGAAGTGAACCGGACCGTCGTCCTGGTCGACCGGCTGTTGAAGGAACTGTCCGAGGATATTCAGCGCCAAACCAATTTCGTCGCGTCCGAGCGGGCTAATATGAACACGCTGTCGGCCGCCATCAAAACCGGTGAGCCCATGGGCGCCAGCCTGACCAACCAGGCGCTGACCGCCGCCACGCGGGGCATCCCCGCCGGCCAGGTGAGCCGCGCCGAGCCCGGTCCGGGTCAACGGCCGCTGGTGGTGATCCGCTTCGACCGCAAGAACGTGGCCTATGAGCAAGCGCTCTACAACGCCGTGAACCAGGCGCTGCAACGCCGTCCGGGTGCGACCTTCGCCCTGGTCGCCGTCGCACCGAGCTCTGGTGGCGCGGCCCGCGTGGCGCTGAACCGCAACCAGGCGCGCCGCAATGCGGAAAGCGTGCTGCGGTCCCTGCAGCGGATGGGTCTGCCCCCGGCACGGGTCAACCTGTCGGAGCGCACCGGCCAGGCCACCAGCACCGAAGTTCACCTCTATATGAACTAGGCTGCGGCCAAGATCAGAATTTGGAGAACGCCCCCAAGTGGGGCGTTTTTCTTTTAACGGTTTGATCCGCCCTTGATCAACAAGAGCCGCCTGTCACAATCACGGTCAACCAACGTCACAGGGAAAGAGGCTCATGGAGAAACTGATCGCCGTCCTCGGCACCGGCGCCAACGGCAGCTGCGCCGCCGCCGATCTGGTCCGCACCGGCCACAATGTCACCCTGATTGATCAGTGGCCGGAGCATGTGGAAACCATGCGCAAAGACGGCTTGACCATCAAAATGCCGGACGAGGAAGTCCATGTGGAGGTCGATGCCCATCACCTGTGCGACGTGGCGGCGCTCAACCGGACCTTCGATTACGTCTTCCTGATGCCCAAGGCCTATGACACCAAATGGATGGCGCATCTGATCGAGCCCTACCTCGCGGAAGACGGGATGATGGTTGGCATCCAGAACGCCATGACCGCCGATGATATTGCCGACATCGTCGGGCGCGACCGGACCATCGGCTGCGTCATCGAACTGTCGTCGGAGATTTTCACGCCGGGGCTGGTGCAGCGCAACACGCCGCCGGCCAAGACCTGGATGGGTCTGGGCGCGCTCGACAAACATATGGAAGCCCGCATCCCGGAGATCGAAGCGATCC
>JAYQGD010000591.1:0-2103 GCA_038140415.1 Rhodospirillaceae bacterium | reverse complement strand
TCGCTGTACCAAAAATCAGGCGGCTGCATCCTGCCGGTCCGTGCTTTCGCCATTCAGCATGGCCAGAATTGTTTCAGTCACGCGTTGCACCACCTGTTCCTTGGAGTCCACATAGGCCTGTCCGTTGGCGGCCATCTTATCGGTCTCAGCCTTATCCGACAGAAGCCGGTCAAGGGCTGAGGTGAGACCCGCACTGTCTTCTACTTGGAGAGCACAGCCGGCGTCATTCATCTCCCTGGCAATTTCCTCGAAGTTCATCATATGAGGTCCGTGTACGACGGCGCAGTCGAGCCGGAGCGCTTCCAGCGGGTTTTGGCCGCCCAGGGGCACGAGTGACTTACCCATGAATACGATGTCGGTGAGTCGGTAGAATAATCCCAGCTCGCCCATCGTATCGGCGAGATAGATATCGGTGCGGTCTTCGATGGCTTCGCCCTTGGATCGGCGGGCGACGCGCAAGCCGGCGTTTTCCAGTTCCGCTTCCACGTCATCACCCCGTCCCGCATGGCGCGGAACCAAAATAGTCAGCAAGCCGGGGTGATTTTCTGAGATGTCGCGATGCACCTGGGCGATGATGGTTTCCTCGCCGTCATGGGTGCTGGCCGCCAGCCAGCGGGGCCGCCGGCTCATGCTTTGTTCGAGCCGGATCAACTCCTCCGTGTCGGCGGGGAGGGGCGGCACGGCAAACTTCAAATTCCCCAAACAGTCGGTGCGAGGCGCGCCCAACTGCCGAAGCCTGTTCGCGTCTTCTTCGGTTTGGCCCAGGCATAGGGTGAAATCCCGAAGCAATCTGGAAATCACGGTAAGTGCCCGTTGCCAGCCGGCAAAGGACCGGGGGGAAATCCGCCCGTTGACCAGGACCATGGGGATCTTTCGCTGCTGGGTTTCCAGGATCAGGTTCGGCCAGAACTCGCTTTCCGCCCAAAGCGCCATGTCGGGACGCCAATGGTCCAAGAAACGGCGGACATAGGTGGCCCGGTCCACCGGCACAAACTGATGAAAGGCGCGGTCCGGCAACCGTTCACGCATGATCTCGGCGGACGTCACTGTGCCGGTGGTCAGGACCAGAGACAGATCATCGGTTTCGCTCAGCAGCGATTCCACCAGGGGCAGCATGGAGAGGGATTCGCCGACACTGGCGGCATGCAGCCAGATCAGTCTTCCATCCGGGCGCGGCAGGCTGGCCTTGCCCTTTCGCTCGGCAAAGCGGGCCTGGTCTTCTTTCCCCTCGGCCAGGCGCTTCTGCAGATACATCTGGATCAAGGGCGCGCCGATGAACGTCGCCGTCCGGTAGAGAGACAACATCATGATGCGGCTCCCTCCGGATCCATTAGGGCTTCCGCCGCCGGTGCCACCGTTTCCGCGCCGCAGAGGCCATCCGCTTCGTCCGTGATCCGGTTTAGTTCCGTCTCCAACTGGCGGCGCAATTCCTCCATGCGGTCATCGTCTGCATCCTTCGGCACATGGATCGGGTTTCCCCAGACATAGACGCCTCGGGCAAAAAGACCCGGCAGTAGAAACCTATCCCAGCTGTTCACCAGCCGCCGCCGGCTGACTGCATAGGCGGCAGGCAAGATCGGTACACCGGTCATTTTGGCCAGGGCGACGGGACCCATGCCGGCCCGCATGCGGGGTCCCCTCGGCCCGTCAGGCGTGATGCAAATACTGCCGCCGCTTTTGATGATCCGTAGCATGACACGGAGCGCCTCGCTCCCGCCCCGGCGCGTCGAGCCGGCCAGGGAGTTAAATCCGAAATGTTGGACCATACCCGCCACCAACTGGCCGTCGGCGTGAGATGAAATCAGCAGGTGGATATCCCGGCGCCGGTCCCAATTGTATCCCATCATCAACAGCCGTCCGTGCCAGAAGCAGGCGATGACGGGCTGGTTCTTGTCCCAAAACTCACCGGGGATTTCCGCGCGCACAACCTGCCAGCGGCCCGTCAGATGCACCAGCCGGATCATTTGTGCGACGCACCAGCACACGATGGCGCGGAGAACGGGGTTGCGGGAAAAGCTTTTGATGAAAGCCGGCGTCGCCATGGAAGCCTTACTCCCCGGCGTTGGCGACACCCATCTCGCGGGTGAGGGTCGGGTCGTGGTC
>JAYQGD010000590.1:0-2106 GCA_038140415.1 Rhodospirillaceae bacterium | reverse complement strand
TCATATCCGGGTGGGCGAGCGATGCATTTTTTCGAGGATGCCGCTCGTGGATCAAGCCACACGCAGACGTTTCATCAAGGTTATCGCCGGCGGGCTGAAAACCTACTTGCCCCGGTTCGGCGGCGGCGAGTTGGACGAGGTGCGTCTGCAGCGCCTGTCGGAAGCCATCTGGCACCAAATCGAGTACGCCAGCGGCGGCCTCGCCGAGTATCGGACCCGCCATCCCTACGCCATTGAGACCCTGAAAGATGTGATCCGGGGACGTCACCGGATCGGGCTCAAGTGCAAATCCTGTGGTCACAAAGGGAGTTTGACCGGGGAGCAGATCGTCCGGCGCACCCGGCTTACCGAAGATCACCATGTGCTTTATCTCAGCCGGGAGCTGAAATTCCCCTGTTCCGCCTGCGGGCGGCGCGGCGACGTGGATATTTCCATTCCTGACGGCTATGGATGAGAAAATTACAGCGATTCCAAGACTTTAACGCGCTGTTAATACATTCAGCTTTAAAAAGGATTCAACAATTCCGAAACCGCCATGGATGGGCGCGCGGAAAGTGCGCAAATCGGCAGGCACGCGGCGGCGTACCGGCCAAAAACCCACCACCGGAAAATCTCGGGCGTGAAAATTCGACAAGTAACCAACGACTCAAGAATTGAGTACGGAGCGACGAATTATGCCTGGGATCAAGACCAAAGCGCTTATGGCCGGAACGGCCGTTATCGCCGGATACACTTTCATTTCAACCACCTTACCCGTAGAAGCCCAAGCCGCGGCATGCCCGGCTTTGCCAGATGTTACCTGGTGGAAGACCAGCCACGACAAGATCGTGCGCTATGTGGACTCCCGCTATCACGGGGAATGGGACACGTACATCAAGAAATGGATCAACTACCGCACCCAGATGAGCGACATCCTGGAGCGGAACGGCACGGCCATCGTGAAATCGCGGGGCATCCGTCTAAAAGGCAATGAGCTGAAAAAGCATATCCGCGACGTGGATGAACGCATCCGCGTGACCGAGTGCCTGAAACAGCGGCACGGCGGCCGGATGGCCTTTAACGCAACGACCGACGATGTGGCGCCGCAAGGCGTGGCCGGCAGCCTGACCGGACTGTTCAACGCGGCCAAGCGTCAGGCGAGGGCGCTCGGCGGCTTCAATACCGACGCCGGCGACACCATGAACGCCTCGTATTCTTCTTCCGATAACGGGCCGGTCGACGATCCGACCCCGTCCAAACAGGACACTGTCAGCGCGGTCAGCGGCAAGGAACTGGATGTGGAAATCAGCGCGACCTGCGATGGCGCGACGCCGGTGTTTCAGATCACCAATGTCGGCGACAAATGGCCCCGTTTGGCCGCGATCAATATTTATCGGACCGACGGCAAAGCCATGGTGAGTAAGCGCCGGATGCGTCTCGACAACTCTCAGCAGGCGACCTTCCGCATGCGCAAACGCGGCCAGGCGCTGGCCGGGGAGATCGGCATGTGGATCGATCCGTCCTGGACCCGCCGGGGCTTTAAATACGACTCCAAGATTATCTGCAGCTCCTAGTTCACCAGGGCTATTAGCGCGGAGGAAGGCCCCGTCCAGAATGGACGGGGCCTTTTAATTTTGGGATCGGGCCGTTATGCTTAGGCTTCACAACACGCGAAACCCGCAGCGGGTTTCGCCACCAACTGAGCCCAAAAAAGTATGTTTTTCGATGAGATGAGAACGGCGGACGGCAGCCCGCGAGAGTCTTATCGGAATATCGACACCTGGCTCGCCAACACGAATTCCGAACAGCTCGAAATCAAGCGCAAACAGACGGAAATCCTGTTCCGGCGCATCGGTATTACCTTTGCCGTTTATGGCGAGGGTGGCGATCCCGAACGGCTGATCCCCTCGATATTATCCCGCGCATCATCACCGCGGCTGAATGGGCATTGCTGGAAAAGGTGTTCGAGGCCGTCAGCTACGAGCATTTGGCGGAAAGGGTCGGCCTGTCGAAACCGAGCCTCTACAATGCTTTCGGAGACAAGTCCGCATTGTTTGACCGCCCGCTGGCTGCTCGAACAGCTCCCGGAGTAAAGCTTAACCCGCCAGTTCCTTATGCAGATCAAGG
>JAYQGD010000589.1:0-2113 GCA_038140415.1 Rhodospirillaceae bacterium | reverse complement strand
GTCTTCTGAAAATCCTAACGCCCGACCGAGCGTTTCATTGTGGCCTGTTCAATAGGCGCACCCGTTGAGGGTCGAAGTTTTGAGGATGACCAGACATTTGGTCTTCACCGCCAGAAGGCCGGAAATGTCTTCGCGCAGCCCGCAGACGATAAAGCTGAACAGGGACTGCATGATTTTCGGCGTGGCGGAACCGGCGCGGACGGCGTTGGCGACCCGGCCGAACATTTGTGTGGAATGATCAAAGATGACTTTCGCCTCCGGGGAGGCGTCTTCATCCTGAATGATGGTGAGTAGGGACATAAGGCTTTCTCCTTCGTGGTAATGCTAGTCGACAGCCGGCCAGATGCGGCGGCCCACGCTGGGGCTGCCCGGCGCGTGAATGGTGTATTTGACGATCTTGGAGGTCCAGACGGTGTCGTCCAGGCCCAAGGCCTCGTGCTTGCCGAATCCTTCGGCCCGCGCCTCCAAAGAGGTAAATTCATAGAGAATGGAATGCTTCACCCAGCCGGCGACGGACACCAGTTTGCGGGTGTTGATGCAGCCCGGCATCTGCGCCATGGCCGGAAAGCGATAGTTGGCATACCAGGCCGCCAGGTCGAATTCATCCTCGACCGACCGGGTGCGGAAGTTGCCCATCTGAATGGCCGGGCCGGGCGTCGCACTCTGCGCGCGGGCCGCGAAATCGGGGCCGTTCACCCTGGCTTCCTCGGTGAACACGACCGGCCGCGCGCCGATGCGTTTGCCGATCATTTCCTTGGCGCCCGGCTGTTCCAGCTCCCACTCGTGGAACGGCGGCTTGAAGAAAAGGTGCGGCGAACCCGCGCCGATCAACAGCAGAAAATCCGTACCGTTGCCGATGTCTTCTTCGGGGCGCTGAAAAATGTCTTCGGTGACGTCGTGATCTTCGTAGAGCTTGGCGCCGCCGCCGGTGATTTCATAATGGGCGGCCCACGAAATGCCGGGCTGTTGCAGGACGAGGGGGAGGTGGTCGTTGTGCAGCCAATCAAGATAGTCCTGCCGTCCGTGTTCCGGCAAATCGTACCAAACGGCGCGTATTCCATGATCCATCCTGATTAGTCCTCCCTGTTTCTCGCTTTTCATTATGACTGATGGTTTTTCATATACAAGTCAATTGACAGGGTATATGCTAAAACATTATATACATACTTAATGGTACCTATATCTGGATGGCTTCAGTAAAGGGAATGCGATAATGGATACGTTTTCTAATGACAGGCGTGCGACCCCCACGTATGGGCCCGGACAATTTCCGTCTCGCCCGGCGCAAACAATCATCGGGCACCTGTCGAACAAGTGGAATGTGTTGGTGATCCGCCGGTTGTCGCGGAAAACCATGCGTTATTCCGAACTTCGCCGGGACATTGGCGATATTTCACAGAAAATGCTGACCCAAACTCTCCGGCATCTGGAGAGGATCGGCCTGGTGGAACGCAAGGTCTATCCCGTCATTCCGCCGAAAGTGGAGTATTCTCTGACCGAGTTGGGGAGTTCCTGCGTGGTGGCGGTCGATGGACTGTGTAATTGGGCGATTGAGAATATTGATCAGGTCGAGCAGGCGATAACCGAATACGACCGTCGCGAAGACGAAGCAGACTAGAGGAGCGCAGATCCGATGACTCGAATTACCATGTTGGAGCTGGAAGGCGCCAAAGGGGAGGTCAAGAACCTCTTCGACGCCGCGACAGCGATGCTGGGCCGGGTGCCCCATTCCTACCGGGTATTGGGCCGGGTGCCGTTGGTTGCCAAGTTTCTGATCCCGTTCAATGCGGTGATGCAGCGGGAAGGGGCCGGTAGCCGGCTGACCACCAAGCTCAAGGAAATGGTCGTCATCAAGACCAGCCACTTAAACGGGTGCCGATACTGATTCGCGCATAATACGTCGCTTGGTCAAGCGGCAGGCATTACCGACGAACAGACGATTGAGATCGGCACCGGGGACTATCTTGAGTCTGATCTTTTTACCAACCGGGAGAAGATGGCGATCCTGTGGGCTGAACACATCACGCTCAACACCGCCAAGGAAGACAACGGCGTGTTCGAACGGGTGCGGGAAGAGTTCACCGAGGAAGAGGTGATTGAGCTCACATTGATG